>NZ_JAALDV010000567.1:423-18114 GCF_014145045.1 Dietzia sp. DQ12-76 | reverse complement strand
CTCGACCGCCTCATCACCGACGACGGCCACCTCACCAACCCACCCGGCGCCCACCGCCCCCACCCCGCCTGACAGGGTCCTGCTCGGGTTCAGCGATGCCATGTCGTGGATCGTCTGGCGACCTCGTGGATCGCGTCGATCTCGCGCAATCCCAGTCGCTGCGGCTGCGATGTGAGATATCGCCTGATGCCGCGCCTGGTCACCACCGTCACAGCGCCATCTATCGGCTGGTTCTTCACGGTGAATCCCCGGCGCGCTCCCACCACCGCGATCACCCCGGTGACCGGCACCGGGAAGCCGACATGCTCCGCCAGCAGACGGGATGCGCGCCTCGCCTCATGCCGACTGTTGCGGATGTACGGAACCCGACTGCCATTGACCATGAAGGTGTCGCCGCCCACCCAGATCGAGGCTTTGGGGTGATTCTTGGAGTTCACGGTGAACACGCCGCCCGGTCCGATCACCACGTGGTCGATATCGGCACCCCGCTCCCCCACGCGCACGGCGTGCAGGATTCTCCACCGAGCATCCAGTGCGGCCAGCTGATCACCGACCGCCTGCTCACCATCCGCACCGATGCGCCACGCGCGCTCGTCCGTCTTCGCATCGAAGACCCGGGCGAACATGTGGCGCACCATCCCCTGCGCCTCCCGTTCGGCGAGTGCCCGCTCGCGGGCGGCCGCCCCCGCACGAGTGTCCGAAAGATCGTGCCACCTCAGCCCGGATCGGGTTGACGGCGCTGTGGTCAGGGGCGGCGCTGTGGCCGGAGGCGGAACCGGGGCAGTCGCCGCGACCGGCCCCGGCGACTGTGCCAGCGGTGTCGGGGAAAGCGGTGTCGGGAGCGTCGGTGGCGCCACCGGGGTCCCGGCTGGAGACGCCGTCGGCGAAGCGTTCCCCTGAGGTTGCCGGTTCGGCTCTCGTACCGACCCGCCGTGCCGCCGGGCGCCCATGTGGTCCTCGATCGCCTTGCGCAACAGCGGCAGGTTGCTGAGGTCGTCGGAGTGGTAGCGGCCGGTGGCGAGATCGAGGTATCCCAGGTCGGTTCCGCCCGGGGTCGCGGCGTAGAGCCTGTCGTGGCCGAAACGGACCCACCTTCGAACGATCCACTCGGTCACGGCGCCTCCTGTTGACAGTCGTCGAATCCTCACACCCCGACGCCCCACCTCGTGGCGGAACGCGCGATTCGTCAAGCCCCGCGAGTGATACGGAATACTCGGCACCCCCCTGTTGTTTGACATGTCAGCAAGTTAGGATGGAACGCATCAACCAGAGGGAACGCCCCAACAGACTGAAAGGCTCGCGATCATGCAGTTCGGGATCTTCTCCATCGCCGACATCACCCCTGACCCGCACACCGGGCAGGTGGCCACCGAGCACGAGCGCCTCGAAGCGGTAGTCGAGTACGCGATTCAGGCCGAGCAGGTGGGCCTGGACGTCTTCGCGCTGGGAGAGCACCACAACCCGCCCTTCGTAACGTCCTCCCCCACCACCACCCTCGGCTACATCGCGGGGCAGACCTCGGACATCATCCTGTCCACCGCCACGACGCTCATCACCACCAATGACCCGGTGAAGATCGCCGAGGATTACGCCATGCTCCAGCACCTGGCCGGGGGCCGGGTCGACCTGACGATGGGGCGTGGCAACACCGGACCGGTCTACCCGTGGTTCGGCCAGGACATCCGGCAGGGACTGCCGCTGGCGATAGAGAACTACGAGTTGCTCCACCGCCTGTGGCACGAGGACGTGGTGGAGTGGGAGGGCAAGTTCCGGACCGCCCTCCAGCAGTTCACCTCAACCCCGCGCCCCCTCGACGGGGTCGCACCCTTCGTCTGGCACGGGTCGATACGCTCGCCGCAGATCGCGGAGCAGGCCGCCTACTACGGTGACGGGTTCTTCCACAACAACATCTTCTGGCCGATCAGCCACACCAAGCAGATGGTCGAGCTCTACCGCCGCCGCTACGAGCACTATGGCCACGGTTCCGCGGATCAGGCGATCGTGGGCCTGGGCGGTCAGTTCTTCGCACGCCCCAACAGCCAGGACGCCGTGGACGAGTTCCGCCCCTACTTCGACAACGCACCGGTGTACGGCCACGGCCCGTCGCTCGAGGACTTCACCGCCCAGACCCCGCTGACCGTGGGCTCCCCGCAGCAGGTCATCGACCGCTACCTGACCATGCGCGAGCACGTCGGCGACTACCAACGCCAGATGTTCCTCATCGATCACGCCGGACTGCCCCGCAAGACCGTCATGGAGCAGATCGAGATCCTCGGCACCGAGATCGTGCCGGTCCTGCGCCGGGAACTCGACGCGAAGCGGCCGGCCCACGTGCCGGACGGACCGACCCACGCAGCCCGGGTCGCAGCACGCGACGCCGCACTGGCCGCCGAGGGCGAGCCCGCCTACTCGGACGCCTACCGGTTCGGCACCGGGGACAACTGGACCGGCCTGACGGTCGAGGGCGGACAGCGCGCGCAAGAGCAGTCCCTGGCGCGCGCCCGTCGCACCGAGTCCCGTCTCGCGCAGGCACCGGCCGGAAGGAGCAGCAAGTGACCCCCACTCACTCGCCCGACGCCCGCCCGCTGCGGCTGGTCGTGGTCTCGGCTGGCACCTCGGTGCCGTCGAGTACCAGGATGCTGGCCGACCGGCTGACCTCGGCCACCCGTGAGGCCCTGACGCGTCACGGTCAGGACGTCGACGTGGCGGTTCTTGAGGTCCGGGGGCTCGCCCACGAGGTCGTCGACGCCACGCTCACCCGGTTCCCCGGTGACACCTTGCGCGCGGCCCTCGAGGAGATCGGCCGCGCGGACGGGGTGATCGCGGTGACGCCCACCTATAACCAGTCGTTCTCGGGCCTCTTCAAGTCCTTCTTCGACGTGATCGACCCCGGAACGCTGGCCGGCGTCCCGGTGGCACTGGGGGCGACCGGTGGCACCGTCCGGCACTCGCTGGCGATCGACTTCGCACTGCGACCGATGTTCGCCTATCTCAAGGCCGACGTGGTGCCGACCTCGGTGTTCGCGGCGTCCGAGGATTTCGGGGCGGTCGCCCCGGGTGGCGAGGGCGAGTCGCTGTCCACGCGCGCGCAGCGCGTCGGCACGGAACTGGCCGACTACATGCTGCGGTTCGCCGGGGTCGCCCCCGGTGCGGTGGCGCCGACCCGTTCGGATGCGGGCCGGGGCCGGAGGAACGACGACGACGAGTTCGGCGACTTCGTCCCGATGGGCGATCTGCTCGGTGGGGCGACCTGACCCGGGGCGGACGAGCTAGTTCCGCGCGATCTGGGGCAGCGCCCTGATGGGGTCCTCCGGGCCGATGTCGTACGTGCACTCGCCCGGCCTGGGGTCCGGGACGAACGCCCACAGCATGGCCCCTGCCGCACCCATTGCCTCGTAGTCGTCGATGCGCTCCCCGATGAGGACCGCACGATCCTCGAGGGCCAGGCAGGACCCCGCAGCGATCCCGAGCTCGGTGACCACTAGCGGCTTGTCGGTCTGCGCGAGGCGCAGTGGCAAGAATCCCGCGTTGTCGTAGTCGTGATACTGGAGCACGTCGACGTACGGGGATTCGGCGATGAGTCTGTACCCATCGGCCACCAGCCCGCACTGGTCCCCGCCCAGGAGGCCGGCGGTGATGAGTCGGCCGGGGTCGCGGTCCCGGATCAGCTGCCCGACCTCGTCGGTCCACTCACGCAGAACCTGCGCGGAGTCCGCCGGGCAGGTCCGGTACTGCCAGTGGCAGTCGGCCGTTCCGCATACCGCGGTCTCGGGCTCCCCGATCGGCTCCCAGGCCGCGATCACCGGCGAGCCCGACCACCGTTCGACCGCGGTCGTGACCCAGTCTCGGTAGCTCAGTGGCATCGCCGTGGGTTGTTCCCAGCCGTCCAGGTACCAGTCGCGGTCCTTGTACTGCTCGTCCTCGCAGGCGCCGTCCTGGCCCACGAGAACCGGGATCACCATCTGATCGTGGCGCTCCGCGGCGGCGAAGACCGCGTCGATCGGGGCGAAGTCCAGGGCCCCGGTGAACTTGTTCACGGCGAGCTGTTGAAAGACGTTGAATCGCGTGGCGGCACCGTCCGGAAGTGAACCGAAGTACGCGTCGAGGTCGACCATCGCGCCGCATCCCCGGTTGACGCTCCAGTCCGTCGCCAACTGATAGGCGTTGAGGCCGGTCGGCCACCAGGGTTGGCCGTCGAGGTGGAGCTCTCCCCCGGAGACCGTCGCGCGATGTGGCTGCGCCTGCGATCGTGAATCCGGCGGCGCCGCGCAGGCCAGCGTCAGGACGAGCACCAGCACCCCGACGATGGCAGAGTTCTTCATGAGCTGACAATAGTCGACGGTTCCCGGACCACCACCGGATCCCGGCGACGGTGTCCGGCGCGGTTCCGGCCGTCCGCGCGGCCCTTTCCAGCCGGTGCGCGGCGCGCCGCGGACTACTCGTACACCCGCCACAGTCTCCAGGTCGGGCGGTCGCTACCGGAGTTGACCACCTCGAACTCCAGGCTGCCGAGCTGGGCCCCGTTCTCGTGGACGGTCGGATAGCGGAGGTTGAGCGCGTCGGAGGTGCCACGCCCCTCGGCGGGCACCGTCAGCAGGAACTGGACACCGTTGGCCGCCGGGTCGTTGAGGATCTCGACGAAGTCGCGATCCGAGGGGATGACGAACTGTTCGGGCCTGGTGGTGGAGGCGATGATCGGGAAGCCGTGGACCGTGTCCATGATGACCGCCCCCTCGGGCAGGTCGAGGGAGTCCAGGTAGTCGGCGAGTCGTCGTTCGGTGTCGAACGATGCGACGATCGCCTCCTGCTGCATCCTGAGCTCCGGGGGCCTGTTCCCCGACTCGGGCAGGATCACCGCGTGTAGCGCGTGCTGCTCCTGGGACAGTGTCGGGGAGGCCATGGCCACTGCACTGAACGGGACTCCCGCCGCGAGGAGGATGAGCATTCCCGTCGGGACGAGGCGCCCGCCCGCGAGCTGGTCCTGTGTTCTCGCGGTCGCCCGGGGGCCGGGCCGCCGGGTGGTCATGACACCCCCGCGCGGGACGCAGAACACCGCCAGCACGACGATCAGGGGTATCGCGCTGATATAGAACCGCAGGAACGGGAACGTCATGCCGCGCAGGTAGGTGAACACCGCGAAGCCCAGCACCGCCACGAGGACCACGGCGGCCAGCGGTTCAGGATCCCGGCGGCGCACCGACAGCACCACGCACACCAGCAGGACCACACCGAGTGCCGGGGCGAGCGCGACGATCTCGGCCGCCGAGAACCCGAGGGCCGACAGCCCCCCGGTGGAACCCCCTCCGGACTGCTCGAGGATCGCGGCGTTGCCGTAGCGCGAGGAGAACTGCGCGAGCGCACTGCCGGTCACCAGCCAGCTGGTCGCCGCCCACACGAGGAACGCCAGTGCGGTGGGCGCGGCGAGGATCACGCCGTCGAGGATCGCCGTCTCGGTCCTGCGGCTGCGCCGGTATGACACCACCACGACGACGAGGGTTGCAGCGCCCGAGGCGGCCAGTGCGTCGTAGCGGGCCAGGTAGGACATCCCCAGCGCGAAGCCGGCCACCATCAGATCGTGGACGTCGTCCGTGGTCATCCACCGGACGAGGCGGCGCACGGCCCACACCACGAAGAAGACGAACAGGGCCTCGCTCATGCCGTTCGCCCCGTAGTACACGATCATCGGATGCAATCCGAAGACCAGGGTGACCCCCCAGGTGAACCAGGCCGGGCACTGGCGTTCCCCCGCGAGTGCGTGGATCTGGGTGACCGCGGCCGCCATCGCCGGCGCGCTCACCGCCACCGCGGTCAGGCTCCATCTGGTGAGACCCGGGAACCACCCGGACAGACTGACGAGCGGGAGCTGGGCGAGCGCGGTGAGCGGGGTGAAGATGAAGCCGATGGCCGCCAGATGCGGGTCTCTGGACAGCAGCGCGGCCCGCGTGTCGGCCACGCGACTCAACGCGTCGCCCTGCAGGTAGTTGGCACCGAGGGAGAGGTAGAGCCCCACCGCCAGGTACAGCAGCGTGAACGCGCAGAAGACGGCGACGGGACGGGATCTCACGAGGCCGGTCCCAGCGTGATGCCGACCGGCGGTCGATTCATGACGCCGACCCCCCTCATGACGCCAACCCGTGCACGGTCTTCTCCCAGTAGGAGGGGTTGGCGAAGAGCTGATAGGTGCCCTTGATCGCGGCGATCGACATGAGCACCCAGTAGAGCGGGACCGTCAGACACGCCCACCACAGCGCCGCGTTGCCGGTCTCCCGGCAGGCGATGAAGTTCGAGTAGAGGATCGTCGAGTTGCCGAGCACCAGGCAGATCAACGCGGGGAAGTACACGTAGGCGGGGAAGACCTGCTCGATGACGGCCGGTTGGCCGAGTATCCAGGACAGGGTCACGAGCCAGAACACCATGTTGAGGCAGGCGATCACGGGGGTCCCGGCCAGCAGGGTCGTGAAGCGGAACATGCTCACCGTGCCGAGGGTGCGCCACAGCGTGACCGGATGACGCATGTGCACCAGCCAGGTCTGCAGGTACCCCTTGTACCAGCGAGAACGCTGCCTTATCCAGTTGATCGGGTCAGGGTTGGCCTCCTCCAGGGTGGTGGAGTCGAGCACGGCCGTCCGGTGTCCGCGGGCGGCGATCCGCACACCCAGGTCGGCGTCCTCGGTGACGTTGTACGGATCCCACGCGCCGATCTCGGACAGCACGTCGGCCTTGATGTGGTTCGACGTGCCCCCCAGCGGGATGGGCGAGCTGGACTTCATCAGACCGGGTAGGAGGAAGTTGAACCACAGCGCGTAGTCGGCGGTGAACCACGCCGTGAGCATGTTCTGCGACCCGTTGTGGAACGCGAGCTTGGCCTGGACGCACACCACCTCGTCGTCGAGATCGGCGAAGGCCACCGCCACGCGCCGGAGTTGGAGGGGATCGGGGCGGTCCTCGGCGTCGAAGATCGTGATGATCTCCCCGGTGGCGTAGTGCAACGCGTAGTTGCACGCCTTGGGCTTGGTGCGGGGATCGGCCGGGGGGATCCGCAGGATCCGGCACACCTCGCCCAGACCGGCGGCCTCCGCCGCGTCGATCGTCACGTCGTCGTCGGCCTCGAGCAGCAACAACACCTCCAGCTTGTCGGCCGGGTAGTCGATGGAGCTCACGGCGTCGATGAGGTCGCCGATCACCTCCGGCTCGTTGTAGGCGGGCACCAGCACCGAGTACGTGGGCAGGTCGGAGTCCGGCACGGCCAGGGCGCGGTCGTCCTCCACGTGCAGGATCGACTCCCGCGCCAGCCCGCGGCCGAGGAGGAGGAGCCGGTCGGCGAGCGTGATGAGGTAGACGGCGGTACTCACCGCCGTCAACGCGATGAGGGTCGGGGTGGTGGCCACGACCAGGGCGAGGACCACCACGGCGACCCCGGTGAGTCCTGCCCACTTCTGCCACGGCACGAACGGCACCGCCGCCGAGGCGGACGGGTCGCGTTCGAACAATCCGTGCACGGCGTCGTGGAGGGCCGCCTCGCTGCGAATGTCGTCCGGGTCGGCGGTCTCGGGGGTCGCCGGCTCCGGATCTACCCGTCCGTCCACTGCGCCTCCACGAGGTCGGTCGCGAGCTCGGTCAGCATATCGAGATCCTTCTCCTGCGAATTGGTGTCGGTGACCGCACCCGCTCCGCGCAGCGCCAGGCTGAGCAGGCGCGAGAACGACCGCGAGCCGGGAACGGCCGGCGGGAACTCGGCGTCGAACTCGTGGTTGTCCACGGTGATGAGCGTGACACGTTGGATCCTGTCCCCCGCCCGTGTCCAGACGAACGACATCACGCTCCAGGTGAGGAGGTTCTCGTCGTCGATCACCGTCCGGTACCGCGCGGAGACGCCCCGGTTGAGTGGTACCGGCCGGGGCGGACTGATCCGTGCCGAACTGAGATCGAACATCATCTCCAACGGGAACACCTCGAGAACCCCCGGATCACCGACGGTCAATGTCTGCACCGCCGCCACCCTGGGGCGCAGGAGCTCGTCCCAGTCGGCCCGGACGCGCGTCGCCCTGATCATCTGACGCTCCAGAGTGGCTGACGGCCCGAACATCCGCTCGGCCCACGGGTAGTCGATCCTGTCGACCTCCTCCCATCCCGCGGGGAGGATCTGACCTGCCCCGTTCAGGGCACCGGGCCCCGGGGACAGTCGTTCATCGATCCCCGCCGGCAGCGGCGCGAGGGAGAGGAGCACGGCCACGACGATCACCAGAGGTGCGCTGCGCCAGGCCTCACGTGGAGAGACCACCAACGAGGGCAGGGGTGAACCACCCGACCGCCGGTCCTCCGCCGCACCGGCCCCGCGGAGGCGGCGGAGTGCCGGCGGCCCGAGGATCGCCAGCGGCCCCACGGAGACCACCAGCACCATGACCACCGCCTCCGCCCCCCAGCCTCCACCCAAGGCGAACACCGCCAGGCGCAACGCACCCGGAGTCGCGACGGTGAGGAGCAGCCAGGACGGCCAGTACCGGAAGGTGCGGCGCGTCCCGAAGAAGAACACCGATCCACCCAGGAGGAACATCCAGGCGGCGATGAAGTCCAGGTGCAACAGGACATAGGTCTCCGTGTACCGGGGCAGCACGAGCCACTCGATCATCAGCGCGATGGCCAGGACGATCGTCCCCGCGATCTTGTCGCTCTGCCGGTCGTGGATCGGCAACTCCGGGCGCCGCCTCAGGTGCAAGGCCACGGCGGTGAGCACGGCACCGACGGGGGCGGCGAGGAACACCTCGCTACCGGAGCCGGCCGTCACCTCCCCTGCGATCCTCGCCCACGTCCGCCAGAACCCGGCGGCGGCGAGCACGACGAGCAGCGCCCACCTCGCGACGTGATCCGCTCCCTCACCGAGAGCGCCGGGGAGAGCCTGGGCGGGTTTCACCGCCGCGGGCGGACCCGACGGCGACGAGAGGCCGCCCAGACGAGCCCGGCGACCGCCGCCCCCGCCAGCGTGATCACCAGACCGACGAGCAGTGCGGTGCGGACGCCGTCGGTTCCCTCCTCCTCCTGACTCGCGTCCCCATCGATCGCCTCGACCGTGGACAGTTCGATCGGCTCCCTGTCCGGAGCGGTGAACAGGACGTTTCCGGCCAACATCGACCATCGACCCGGCTCGTCGTCCAACCACTCCAGCGTGCGGTCGAGCTCCGCCGAACCCGAACTGGACGAGGCCACCAGGAGCGCTCGATCACCGTCCTGGACCACCTGCATCGACGCGAAGTCGACGTCCTCGTAGAACCGCAACGTCGCGGGCTGATCGTCCTGCGCTCCCACCACCTCCAGCGTGCGACCGCCGGTCAGAGTCAGGGGCAGGTCGACATCGGACGGGGCGGACCCGGACGTCACCAGTAATCCGGGGACGTTGCCGTCCAGGAGGGTCTCCGGGCTCACCCATTCGGGCAGCAGCGGCGTGGCGGACAGCGCCTGTAGTTCGGCGAGGATCCGCACGGCCCGCGCGGTGTCCTCCAGCGATCCGCTGCCGGTGGCCACCTGCAGACGGGGTAGGAGCGCCTGCGGGAGGGACCCGAACCCGGCCGGTGCCGGTGAGGCGGGTTCGGACAGACGGACCCGGGTCGCCCCGTCGATGATCAGGGTCAACGGTTGTAGGACTCCACAGGCCGCGCCCGCGCCGGAGGTCTGGAGGGAGACGGTGATGTCGGTGTACCGGTTCAGCGCACCGGCGGGAACGGTCACCGTGCGGTCGATGATCCCGGACTGATCGGCGGTCCACGACTCCAGCACGGTCTGACCGGCCGACACCACGATCAGCCCGCTGCGGTCGGACGGTGGCGGCGAATAGGACCCGACCAGATCTACGGTCACGTCCCCGGTCACCTGCCCGAGGCTGGTCTGGTCGAGCCCGAAGCTCGCCGAGACCGACCCCACCGACCGCGCGGACCGCGAACCCGGTCCGAGCTCGTCGAGGGTCGCCTCGGTCACCAGGGCGCGGGGCGCCGGGAGAGGCGTATCGAGGGTGGCCGAACCCGCGACGGCCAGCGACCACAGGTCGCTCGTCACCGACCGCATCTGGCGCCCCAGGGCGGCGGAGTCGCCTGTGACCACCACGGTGGGGACGGCGTCGTCGGTCAGGTCGATCCGGGACTCGTCGGCTTCACGGATCTCCGCCCGACGGGTGAAGGGCGAGGCATCCGGAGCCCTGGACCCCGACGCAGGGAGCACCTCGATCTCCAGACCCGTCCGCCCGAACCTCGACGACGCGAGGAGCGCCAACTGGGCAGCGGCCTCCGACTCGGCGCGGGTCGGCTCGTCCGGGAGGTAGATCTCCACGCGTTCCAGGACCGGGGGGACGAAGTCGGCCAGCACCCGGGGCGCCTCGGGCTCGCCGGCGAAGTCCACCTCGGTGTCACGCAGCTCCAGAGACCGGTCGCCCCAGTCCGGACAGGCCTCTCCGCGGGAGTGCAGGACGGTCCGCAGGGTGAGGTTCAGTACGCCGTTGCGCACCCGCCCGCGATCGAGCGGAATGGTGAGACGCTCGAACTCGGCGTCCGATCTCAGCTCCTCCCGGGCCAGTAGCAGGCCACCTGACCACGCCTCGAGATGCCCCCGGTCGAGGTCCACCGGGAGCTGCACCGTCGTGCTCATCGTCCTGGGACTCAGACCCTCGGGGACCGGGATCGGGACCGCGACCTCGGCGCTCCGATCAGGAAACCGGAGCACCTGCGCGACCCCGAGTCTGGGTCCGTCTATGACGGTCTGGGCACCGGCCGGGGTCGGGGCGGCGAGGGCGACGGCGAGCAGGAGGCAGGCGGAAACACGAAGTGCGGGGGGCGCGGACACGGCTCATGACCCTACCGGGCGCCCGGGCTCGTGACCTGGGATCCGGCCGAGCCGTACACCCACTCTCTGCTCTCAGAGGCGGTAGGCCGCAGGGACGATCAGCGAGGGTCGGCGGGTGCGCCCCCCTCGACGCCCGCACGGTCCGTGCCCTCGTCGGCCAGCTGGTCGGGCTCGGGATGATCGGTGTCGAAGGTCTCGGGCAGGTTCTTGATGTGCTTGTTCATGTTGCGGATCAGCAGCACGGTGGCCACCAGCAGCAGCAGGACCACCGGGATCCCGATCGGCGAGGCCTTGCCGAACTCCGGCCCCATCGGGTGGTCGTTGTACCCCGGGGTGCCCGGCGACTGGTGCTGTGCGAAGACCATCACCGCCTGGTGCGCCAGGATCTGGACGTCCGGTCCCAGAGTGATCATCGCGGGTCCTTCGCTGTGCTCGGTCCGACCGGCAGCGGGACGTACGGGTCGACGCCCTCGAACAGGTCTGACTCGTATTCTCCCTCAGCTCGCACCGGTACGGCCACCCGGCTTGCCGCGAGTTCGAACTCCTCGGTGGGCCACACCCGCTGCTGCATCTCGACCGGGGCCGCGAAGAACCAGCCGTTGGGGTCGATCTGCGTGGCGTGGGCCAACAGCGCGGAATTGCGTTGCTCGAAGTAGTCGGCGCACTCCACCCGGGTGGTCACCCGCTCCATGATGTCGGGACGGTCTCCCCAGCGGGAGAGGAACTCGGCGAAGTGCCGGACGCCGTCGCGCGCGAACAACTCCTCGTCGAGCAGTTCCAGACGGCTCTTGGGGAAACCGTGGGTGTAGTAGACCTTGGCCACCGCCCACGGCTCGCCGGTCCCCGGATAGCGGGCGGGGTCCGCGGCGGCCTCGTAGGCGGCCATCGACGCCGAGTGCACCTTCAGGTGATCCGGGTGCGGGTACCCGCCGTTCTCGTCGTAGGTGATCATCACGTGCGGGCGGAACTCCCGGATCCGGGCGACCAGGGAGCGGGTGACCTCGTCGTCGTCGGCAAGGGCGAAGCATCCGGGAGGCAACGGCGGCAACGGGTCACCCTCGGGCAGACCCGAGTCCTCGTAGCCCAGCCAGTGGTGCTCGACGCCGAGGATGTCGGCCGCGCGCGCCATCTCCCGGCGCCGCACACGAACGAGGTCGGCCACGACGTCGGGGCGGTCCATCGCAGGGTTGAGGATGCTGCCACGCTCGCCGCCGGTACATGTCTCCACCAGCACGGTGACGCCCTGGGCCACGTACTTGGCCATGGTCGCGGAGCCCTTGGACGCCTCGTCGTCGGGGTGGGCGTGCACCGCCATCAGCCGGAGACCGGCCATCGTCGCACCTGCCGTTCTTCAGAGCTCGGGGATCGGGGATGACCCATTCTGATCGTGAGGGGCCATTCTATGGACACACCGGGCACCGGTGCCCCCGGGGAGGCCGGTCGCCCGCCCCCGGATACCCTTGGGACCATGAGTGAGCCGAGGTCGGACGTGGCGCCACAGGCGGCAGGGACCCCGCCGGCCGGGCGGTACGACGACACCGGATCCGGCGTGACGGGCAAGGTGGTCGCGGGATTCCTGGTCCTGCTCGTGGGAGCCCTCGTGGTGGCCGGCGCCGTCGCCGGGTACCGGCTCAGCTCCACCCCCACGATCTCCGCCGAGGTGATCGGCGTGACGGTCGTCGACGACGGTCGGACCGACGTGGTGATGACCGTCACCCGCGACGACCCCGGGACGGCCGCGTACTGCATCGTCCGCGCCCAGGACCAGACCAAGGGCGAGGTCGGCCGGCGGGAGGTCTACGTGCCCCCGTCCGCGAACAGCGCGATCCAGGTCGACATGTCCATCGCGACCTCGGCCCGCGCGTTCGTGGCCGACGCCTACGGCTGCGGCGACGACATCCCGGACTACCTGCGCAGGTAGGGCTTCTCCGGCCCCGCAGCAGGTCACCGCTGTGTTAGCATCGTCCTATCAGCACGGCTCCTTTCGCGGGGCCGTGTTTTTCGTACAGCAGCACACACACGAACAGATTGGAGTGCGCTCTCATGGCGAACGACACCCAGGGCTACTGGTTGACCCAGGATTCGTACGACCGCCTCATGGCCGAGAAGGAGGCGCTGATCGCCAACCGCCCGGTCATCGCCGCCGAGATCAACGAGCGGCGGGAGGAGGGCGACCTCAAGGAGAACGCCGGGTACCACGCCGCACGCGAGCAGCAGGGCCAGGAGGAGGCCCGGATCCGGCAGCTCGACGATCTGCTGGCCACCGCCCAGGTCGGCGAGACCCCCACGGAGACCGGCGTCGCGCTGGTGGGCTCCGTCGTCCGCGCGTACTACAACGGGGACGAGGACACCAAGGAGACGTTCCTCGTGGGCACCCGCGGTGAGGGCTCGGGCAAGGACGACCTCGAGATCTACTCCCCCGACTCCCCCCTGGGCCGCGCGATCCTGGGCGCGAAGGTCGGCGAGAGCCGCGAGTACACGACCCCCAATGGCAAGTCCGTCTCCGTGACGATCGTGACCGCGGAGCCGTACCAGAGCTGACCGGCCACGACGGGCCCGGTGGTAGGTTCTTGACGTCCATCGGGCCCGGGTCGACCAGCCCGTTCCCGCGCCGGCGTAGCAGGAGTCCCACGTGACAGACGGTTCCCATGACAGGCCTCTGGGCCCCGCACCGAAGATCGAGGCGGCGGCCGAGCAGGTCCTGGGACCGGCGCTGCGCACCGGGCAGTCACCGTTCGACGACGAGCTCTACACCTGGACGCCCGAGGTCGCGGAGGAGCTGGTCCGGCGCCTGGACGGTGACGCCGACGAGCACACCGACGAGGACTCCGGGGGCTCCACCCGCTCCCCCGTGATGCAGGCGCTCCACGACCAGTTGGAGGGCGCCCCGCGTCCGGTGGTGCTGCTGGCCGCCGAGCTCCTGTACATCCAGCAGCTGCCCCTGTCCACGGTCACCGCGCGCCTCAAGCGGGGGCGGATCCGGGACGTCCTGTCCTGGGTGGACGACGCGCCGACGATCCCCGAGGCGCTCGACGAGGCGCTCGGCGAGAAGGGCCCGTTGACCGGTGGCCTGGGGTTCAACGTCCAGATGCGCGAACACCTGCGGTGGTTGTGTACGTTCATCGTCCACTGGGCCGAGTTGGAGTCGGCCGAGCGGGACGCGGCGCTCACGGACCCGTGGGAGTTCCAGCGCGCCGCCCGCTCGACGCCCGGGGACTGGCGGGCCATCCGCTACAGCCTGCAGTACCTCGCCTGGCCCGGGTACTTCCAGCCGGTCGTCAAGCACGAGCACAAGACGCGGATCCGCGACGCCTTCGCCGAACTGATCGGCGGCCCGTCCGGGATCGACGAGCTGGACATCGACCAGGACCTGCACCGCATCGCCGAGACCCTCACCGCCCAACTCGGGCAACCCGTCGACTGGTACCGCGGCGCGATCGCCAACCAGTGGCAGCGCCACCGCGACGACCACTCCCGCCGCGCGTGGCTGGTCCGGCCCGGACGTGGCGGCGTCGGCCAGGCCGGGCAGTGGGTCGCGCAGAACCGGATCGCGCTGCCCGCCTCACACCTGCCCCGCATCCCCGCGCACGCCAGTCGGCTCGAGGTGTCCCAGGCCGTCGAGCAGGGCTATCCGCACCTGGACTACCAGGCGCGGTTCCAGCTCACGGCCGAGCTGCACACCTTCCTGTCCCGGATGAGCCCCCAGGACGTGGTGGCCACGGTCGCCGACGCCAAACTGCACCTGGGCACCCTCACCGACGACCTGGGCTACGTCGACGACGGTGGCCAGCAACTCGAGCGCTCGGTGAGGTGGCACTCGGTCACGCTCGACCTGGACACCCTCCCCAGCCCGCTCTCCGAGTTGATCGGGGAGCCCGGCACGGTCGTGGACCTCACCGACGGCCTGGACGCCCTGCTCGCCGCCATGCACCCAGGCCGGCACTCCGCCGAGTCCCAGGTGGCCGAGGCCCCGGGCGCGGGAACGGTTCCCACCCTCCCCGACATCACCGACGAGCTCGCCGACAGCCTGCACATGCCGCGCAGGGAGCTGCAGGAGATCGTGGACACCCTGCAGGAGCGGCAACAGATCGTCTTCTACGGGCCCCCCGGCACCGGCAAGACCTACCTCGCGCAGGAACTCGCCCGCTTCCTCGCCGGCGCCGACGACCCGAGCCGCGTGCAGCTCGTCCAGTTCCACCCCAGCTACGCCTACGAGGACTTCTTCGAGGGCTACCGTCCCACCCTCACCGAATCGGGCCAGCCCGGCTTCGCCCTTCAGGCCGGCCCGCTGCGCCGCCAGGCCGCGCGCGCGACGTCGGATTCCGGCCGGGAGCACCCGAGTTTCCTCATCATCGACGAGATGAACCGGGCCGACCTGGCGCGGGTGTTCGGCGAGATGTACTTCCTGCTCGAGTACCGCGACCGCACGGTCCTGCCCCAGTACAGTCCCGACACCTCGTTCCGGCTGCCGCGCAACCTGTTCATCATCGGCACCATGAACACCGCCGACCGGTCGATCGCCATGGTCGACGCGGCGATCCGGCGGCGGTTCGCGTTCATGGAACTCCACCCGGACACCCCGCCCGTCGCGGGGGTGCTGCGGCGGCACCTCGAGGCCCGCGGCGAGACCACCGAGCCCGCCGACCTGCTGGAGGCGCTCAACTCGGAGATCGACGACTCGGACCGCGACCTGCGCATCGGTCCGTCGTACTTCATGAAGGACCGGGCCACCGACCCAGGCGGGCTCGAGGCGATCTGGCGGTACGACCTGCTCCCGCTGCTCGAGGAGCACTACTACGGGCGCCTGTCGCGAGCCGAGGTCCACGAGCGCTTCGGGCTCGCCACACTGCGTCGGAAGATCGGCCGGGCGTGACCTCCCCCTCGGCGGGCTCCGCGGCGTCGGAGACCATCGAGTTCGACGAGTTCGACAGACGCGGCCGGCTCGTCACCCTGAGCTGGGAGGGCGCTCAGCACCTGTCGCAGACCGGGTTGGTCGAGGTACTGCCCGCCGGCCGCGACACCTGGCGGCTGATCCCGTGCGGCAGCGTCGGCTCGGTCCGCGTCGAGGGCCTGGCCGTGAGAGTCCTGCCCGCGGCCAACCTCGGCCTGACGCAGTTGTTCTTCCTGCTCGACCACGCGGCCGAGTCGGCGTTCCTCCCGTCCGCCGTCCAGGCGAGGGACGACGACGAGCTGTGGGTCTCCGTGGCCGAATCCATGGCCGCGTTGGCGCATCAGGCCCTGTCGTCGGGGCTGCTGCGCGGGTACCGCAGGGTCGACGAGGCACTGACCACCGTGCGCGGACGTATCCGCCTTGGGGACCAGATCCGCCGCCACCCGGGAATGACCATCCCCCTGGAGGTCACCTACTCGGAGTTCACCCCGGACATCGCCGAGAACCGCATCCTGCGCACGGCCGCGCACCGTCTGCAGTTCCTGCCCGACCTGCCCGACGCCACCCGGCGACGGTTGGCGATGGTGGACGCGCGGCTCGCGGACGCCACGCTCATCGGCCAGGGCGCCCCGGTCCCCGCCTGGACGCGGACCCGTCTCAACGCCCGGTTCCAGAACGCGCTCGCCCTGGCCGACCGGATCGTGCGCCGCATCTCCGTCGAGGTGGAGGACGGTCACGCGGCGTCGGCCGCGTTCGTCACCGAGATGCCGGAGCTGTTCGAGCGTTTCGTCGAGGCCGAACTGACCGCGGCCCTCGACGGCTGTGGGGGCCGGGTGCTGCACAACCCGGTCGTCCACCTCGACTCCGGGATCGAGGAGAGCACGCCGGAGGGGCGCTCCGGGGTCGAGGGCGGATCCGGAGAGGACTCCGCCGATGGGCGCGGTCGCCACAGCGCTCCCGAGTCGGAAGGCGACCACATCTCGGTGCGGACCGGGCTGGTGTACGAGGTCGAGGGCCGACCCGTCACCACCTTCGTCCCCACGTATCCCACCGACCGCCGGGCCCGCGCCGCCGAGCACTACCGCCTGCTCGCGGCCTGCACCGCACTCGGGGTGGACCGTGCCTTCCTCGTCTATCCGGCCCAGCGCCGCGACGACGCACCGCAACCGCGGCGGATAGTGCACACCGATATCTCGATCGTCGAGTACCCGGTCGATCTCTCGATGGGGCCCGCCGAGGCGCGCAGGACTATCGTCGAACTGTCACAGCAGGCCCGCGAGCTCGCGGCACGCGGCACCGCACGCCACCGCACCGGAGGGAGACGCCACGCCAGATGACCGACGCAGATGATCCGGCGCGCAAGATCGTCGTCAACCTCGCTCTGGTGGCCGTGGGCACGGTCGGCGCCTACCGGGGCGCGTACGAACTCCTGGCCCAGCAGGCCAGAACCGCCCGGCGGGTGATCCCCAAACCCACCTCCCGCCCCTTCGACGGCGACGGCCTCTATCGCCCCGGGGCCGTCACCGCCGAGCCGTGGCGCCCCGGCATGACGTGCGATGTCCACATGGTGATCTTCGGCGACTCGCTCGCGGCCGGCCTGGGCGCGGATTCCCCCGGCGAGCTGCCCGGCGTCCTCCTCGCCCGCGGCTTGGCGGAGGAGGCGGGGTGGAACGTGCGGTTGAGCATCAAGGCGATCGTCGGTGCCACCTCCAAAGGTCTCGCGGGCCAGGTCGAGGCCATGCAGATCGCACACGGCGATCCCGACATCTCGGTGATCCTCATCGGCGGCAACGACATCACGGCCCGCAACGCGATCGGCCCGTCGGCGCGACGGGTGGGTGAGGCCGTCGAGGCGCTGCGAGGGGGCGGGTCCCACGTGGTGGTGGGCACCTGCCCCGACCTCGGGACCATCAAGCCCGTCCCGCAGCCACTGCGATCGGTCATGGCCACCCTCAGCCGGCGCCTGGCCGCGG
>NZ_JAALDV010000567.1:302-413 GCF_014145045.1 Dietzia sp. DQ12-76 | reverse complement strand
CAGTGGCCGAAGGTCTTCTCGCGGTGGTGCTTGCGGCACAGGCAGATCAGGTTCCATTCGGCGGTGGGTCCGCCGAGTTCGGGACGCTGGTGGTCGAAGGCGATGACGTGG
>NZ_JAALDV010000567.1:0-100 GCF_014145045.1 Dietzia sp. DQ12-76 | reverse complement strand
GGTTGGGGGTCGATCAGTTCGAATCGCACGGTGGCGTCGCCGCTGGAGAGTAGTTCCTCGCACAGCCAGTCGAAGCTGGCGTAGGCGCCGGTGACGAACT
>NZ_JAALDV010000566.1:205-12942 GCF_014145045.1 Dietzia sp. DQ12-76 | reverse complement strand
CTGTCCGAAATCAACGCGGCAGGTCATACAGCACCGGCTTGGCATCGGGGTTCATCTCTACCAGGTGGTCGTAGGCCACCGAGAGCATGCCGCCCGTACCGGCTGCGGGGTCGTAGATAGTGCGCACAATGCCGGGAGTGGTGAGCTCGAGGTCCTTATCGGCGTAGAGCAAGTCAACCATCAGAGAGATGACTTCGCGGGGGGTGAAGTGGTCACCGGCCTGGGCGTTGTTGGACTCGGCGAACTTCCGGATGAGCTCCTCGAAGATGTAACCCATGTCGTGGCCGCTGACCCGATCCGGGTGCAGGTCAACGTTCGCGAAGTCCTTGACGATCAGGAACAGGCGGTCCTTCTTGTCCAGTTCATCAATCAGTTCGGGGAGCTTGTAGCCGTCGAAGACGTCCCGGATGTTGGCCGAGAACCCCTCGATGTAGTCGATCAGGTTGTCCGCCAGCCCCGCCGGGTCCGCAGCGAGCTTGCTGAAGTCCCACACCGAGGTGTTGAAGAACGGCAGCCCGAACTTCGACCGCAAGACCACAAATGGGTCGATGCCGCTGTCCTGCAGACGGGCGTACTCGGTGAGCACCTCCGCCTTGGTAGGCGCGAGGATCGCGTCCAGGCGCCGCAGGATCGTGAACGGCAGGATCACATCGCCGTACTGATTGGGCTGGTACGGGCCTCGCAGTTTGTTGGCGATGGACCAGATGAAGGCGGCATTCGTGGTGGGCAACTCGGGGTGGTCCTTAATCGAGGATGGCTGACTACTTAAACGTAGTGGTCGCCCTTGTCGCACGTGGTCAAGACGCACCGCCGCCAGAATCGGGCGCATTGGACATCAATGGCCATTGACCACAGACAGATGTCCGTGATGAGATGGGCGGATCGGAGACAAGCTGCCCCGAGCCGAAAGAAGGGAGGTCGACCGAGTCGCTAACGCGGCTCTGCAGACCGACCAGGCGTCGGGTGCAGCTTCGGTCTCTCGATATGAACAAAATTCCGCCCGCACGGCTCGGTGCGCCACGACGCGCAGACCAGCCGGTCGATGACCGCTCGCCGACGCGCATCCACCTGTCTCTGCCCGGGTGGCTTGTCCGCGAGTTGTACGGAGCCGCGCTCCGTGAACACCGCTCAGTCTCATCCGTCGCCGCCCTGGCGTTAACGGATTTCCTCGACGTCGTCGAACCACCGGAGGCGTCTGAAGCGTAGAGAAGCCGCGCAGGGGCGCGCATCGAAGTACCCCAGTAACCGCTGCTCCAGCCACTTATCTGAAGTGGGGGCGGCGACTCCTGCTGCGAAATCGCCACGAGCCGGGCGGCAACCCGGCTCGTGATCACGCGAAGCGCTCAGGCTTCACACCAATTCTTCTCTCCTGAAGGAGACAACGTCATCATGACGCATACCCATTCGCAGGTCAATGGCGATGCCTTGACCACGTCAGACAACAAACCCTCGGGATCAGCGCGTCTCGCCTCGCTACTTGAGGTGACGGCGGAGCTACGTCAAGGAAAGGACTCGGAGCGGACGGTCCCGTTCGCCGAGGTGACTTGGCACGATGTCGCTGACTCGAACCCGTTCCGTACCTTCCACGCCTATAAGGGGCGTCTGCACTACGACGGGCTGTGGTGGTCCTCCACCGTTGGCAAGCACGTCGGCTATGAGTCGCTACACGAGCGGTCATTCCTGGCTACTGCGGACGCCGATCCCGACGTAGTGCACATTGCTTCTCAGCCGTTGCAGGTCTCAGGCCCTGATCTGGTCAGCGACCGTCTACGTACCCGGATCCCGGACTATCTGCTGACCTATGCGGACGGCTCCGTGGAATTGGTCGATGTCACCACGCCGAAACGAGCAGAAACCGAGCGTGTCGCCGAGGCCAGTGCCTGGCTTCGCCAGGCGTGCCGGCTACGTGGATGGCACTACCGACTGTGGACAGGTGATGACCCGGTGCGACTGCGAAACACGCTTCACGTGGCTGGCTACCGCAATCCGCGACTGGTTGACTCTGACGACCTCCGCATCGTGCGAGAGGCGGTGCCTACGTCTGGTATCTCGTTCAGGCAGCTTCTGAGCGACTTGCCGCCCCGGGTCGAGCGGTACCGAATTGTCCCGGCGGCGCTGCACGTGGTGTGGCACGGCCATCTCAGCTTCGACTGGTCAGAACAGCTCAAGCGGAGCACTGTGCTGTGGCCTGCGGTGGCATCGACCGACGAGAGGGCGGCCTGATGTGCGCGATATGGGTGCCGACGGTGGGCAGCACCGTAAGGGTGCAGGACGAGCTGATGACCTACGTCAAGAATGAAGGCACAAACGTCGTGTTGCGCTCTCTGACGTCGAGGTTGATCACGACGATGAGCTTTGTGGAGTTCGTCACGGTCGTAAAGCAAGCGAATCCTGCGCACGAGACCTCGATGGTCACGGGTGTCGACCTGCTCGCTCCCGAGGAACGGGACGACTTGGAGAAACTCGTCCGGCAACTCGCCTGGATCATCAACCCAGTCGATGACCCGGATGCGCCAGCACAGGTTGAGCAACGGGTAGCAGCGGTAGCGGAGGCAATGGGTGTATCCACACGAACAGTGCGTCGCAAGCTGAAGAGGTTTCGCGAATCCGGAGCTAATGGCTTGGTATCGGGGGACGTCACACGCCGGCGGGCGTTTCGCACGGATCAGCGGTGGACCGAGATCGCGCGCGAGGTCGTCGGCGAGCAGGTCCGCCAGACAACCAGTAGTCGCAAGAATGTGATGTGGGAAATCAACCTCAGGTTCCGACAGGAGTGCGGCGACGAGGCGGAACTTCCCAGCCAATCGACCCGCTATCGGCGATTGGAGGACATCGCAAAGGGCGCGGGAACCTTTGCGTCTACGAAGCGTCGGGCATCGGTGGCCGACGCGCCGAAGACCGCCCATGGGCAGATGGACATCACGCGCCCCGGCCAACTAGTGGTTCTCGATTCTCACCGGATCGACATCCTCGTCGTCGTGCCCAAGACGCGACTGCACGAAGACATAGTCACACGCGTGGAACTCGCCGCGGGGATGGACTACGGCACACGAACCATCGTCGGCGTCGTCACGAGTCCGTACAACAATCGCGTCGACGTGGGCAACGTCATCATGCAGGCATGTTCGGTGATGCCAGCCCCTGAAGAGATCCCCGAAGAGGCCGCATGGCGCTACAGGGGAGTTCCCCAGCAGATATCGGTCCCCGCGGGAGAGGTCTGGGGCATGCCCTACGTGGGCCCCGAGGCGATCCTGACCGACCGGGGAAAACCGTACGTGTCAGAGCACGTGGTGTCAGTGTGCCAAGAACTGGGTATTTCGGTATACACGGCGCAGCCCTACAAACCGACTGACAAAGCCGTTCTGGAGAGGTTCTTCGGCACCCTGATTTCCGGGCTGATCTCGATGCTGCCCGGATACGTGGGCAGCGATCCAACCCTCCGCGGGCTGAACGTCGACAAAGAGGACTTACTGACCATCCACGAGCTGGACAACCTGATCCGGCAGTGGATCTGCACGGTCTATCACCACAACAAACAGTCCGGACTGACGTTTGCAGGAATGCCGCAACGAGACATGTCACCGGCAGAGATGTACGAAGCATCCATCGCGTGTCATGGACTGCCCCGGCTCCTCGTTCGACCCGGTGACTGGATCAAATTTCTGCCGAAAGTCGCCCGCACGATTCAGCACTACGGAGTCCAGTGGGACAACAGGATCTACGACGGGCTTGCCTTAGACGCCTACCGCCACCGGCAGTCCACCGAGCCCCGGGTCCGACGGCCGGACCAGTTCCGTTTCGCCTACGACGTCAACGACATCCGGAAAATCTACTTCCAAGACCCGGAGACGAACGAGATCCACACACTGTGGTGGACGCAAGCACGGGGCCTGGATGCGCCGTTCAGCGATGCCATGATGCAACTGGTCCGAGCCATCGGGGCGGAAGATCTACCCGACAGCTGGATGAGGGAACGCGAATTCCTTGAGGCAGTGCTTCCGACGATCCGCAAGGACCGCCAGCTGCGCTCGCGTGTGACGAGCGATGGATCCCGGTTGCCGGAAGTCATGGGAAAGCTCGCCGAGGCGGATAAGGAGTGGGCTCGAATACCCCTTCATGATGAGCTCCCACCGATCGAGGACGAGCCCGTCGATGACCTCGACGACCCGGACGGCGAAGACGACGTGTTCGACGACTTTTCCCTATTGGCGATCGCTGATGAGGACGACGAGTGGGCGGGTGCTGTTGATGAGCAATGATCCGCACAAAAAGACCTGGAAGGCATGGCAGAAATACTGCGATACCCCCTATCTGCAGAGGCCCGACATCAAGACCCGAGACCAGCTTGCTGCGATGAAACCATCGGAGCTAAGTAGCTACAACGAGCAACGCAAGCGCTACCACTCCTTCATGGCCCCCGTGCAGACCTCGCTCATGCGCGAGGTTCACGACATCGTTGAGTTGGTCCGTTCGACAAACCCGGTCGGGGGCTACGCGGCGCGAAACGCCGTGGTCATCGACGGCGCCCCCACCGTGGGCAAGACCACCGCCATCACGCACTTCGCCCGCACAGTGGACCGCCGCTCACGGCAGAGCAACGGCGACCGCACGGATTCGGGAGCCTATCGGATCCCCACAGTGCTGATCGGTCTCAGTGGGAACCCCTCGATGAAAGACATGTCCCGGTCGATCGCCACGTTCCTCGGCGTGCCGGAAGCCAAACGAACCGGTGAGAGATGGACGGCGGACGCCATGGGTGCACTCGCAAACGCCGAAACCGAATTTCTAATCATCGACGATCTGCACTGCATCAACGCCGGTAGTAAAGACGGGCAGGCCCTGACCGACCACCTCAAGAGGCTGCTCGATGACTTTGCGGGAACATGCGTCTACGCCGGCGTCGACCTCGACGACAAGGGCCTGTATGACACCACCGGTCGACGTACCCACGGCCGGATGGACCAGACCGCACGACGCTGGACACTAGTCCGGGGCGAGAGAATCTCTGCCGCGAACAAATCCGGACAGGCCGAATGGAAGCAACTGGTCGCGACCCTGGAGTCTCAACTGGCGCTATGTGCCCACCCGCAAGGCCAGCTTGTTGACTCTTGGGACCTGCTCTACGAGCGAACCACCGGGAGTGTCGGAACGCTGGTCGAACTATTGAAACGTGCAGCCTTTCTAGCGATGCAAACCGGCGCTGAACAGATCGACGAGCAGCTGATCAACCGGACACCGCTCCCGGTTGGTGCCGATGCAGCGCGACGAGCCACTGCGGCGGAACTGCGCGCTTTCACGGGGCGGGGCAGGAAGGACAAAGGTCATGCTCGGTGACCCAGCGCCTATGGCGATCACCAGGATGATGAAGCCGGGACAGGACCTTCACAGCTTCATCGAAGCTGTTGCCGGCGCCAACGGCCTATCCACCAGAGAGCTTCTAAGAGCACTCGGTGTCGGTGTGTCGGGCCGGCCGTATGAACTGATCGAGCAGGCTCAAAGACCGTACGAAACCATGGGGATCGCCTTCGGGGTGCCCGCAGGGGAGCTCGAACTGGCCACGTTCGCATCTCTGCCGCACCGAGAGCTCAAGGCCAGTGACGGCGTGGTCCCTGCCACCTTCGACAACCGCGGCGAACGTACCCGCGGCCGCAAGATCTTCCGACGTTCCGGGGCCCGATGGTGCCCGGAGTGCCTTCGAGAACGGGATGGCTCGTGGCGCCTTTCCTGGTTCCTGCCAGTCAGCGTGGCATGCATCAAACACGCGGTTCTATTGAACGACCGGTGCCCGGTTTGTGATCGGATTCCGCACTCAGGAGAGAACCGACTAAGCGTCGTACCAGCGAACCCCAACCGATGTCTGCACGTCAGCCCTGACAAGAACGTTACGGTCGCCCGGACACGGATCACGCCTCGATGCAACGCTGACCTCACCTTGGCTGCCTCGACCTACCTCGGCCCAGACCATCCGTACGTCGCGGCCCAGCGGGTGATGAATGAGATCCTTGCGCGCCTAGCCGACCACGGAATGGTGCAGGCTTGCGGGCTCACTGTGCCCGTCCACGACGTCCTATCGTCGGCAATCCAGATCATCAACGCGCTGGTAATGAACGAGTCGGACCTGACTATCGCAGTGACGTCGAACATCGCTCCGGGCCGGCGCATCAGCGCAGGTACCGGATACGTCGCCGGCGAACACGGAAACGGCCCCGGCCCCATCTACGGCTCACAACTCTCCGCGGCAGAATACGGGGCTCTCATGACCAGCGCGATCGATGTCATCTCCGCGCCGTCGCTGGACGTGGCAGCACACGCACTCGAGCGGTACGAAGATCTCGGTCACCCCCCTCCAGTGCCTGGCAGTGGCCAAATACGGCCCGTGCCCCAACAGCAGAGCCGCAACCGGGGCAACCTCACCGCAGCGATTCGCATCCGATCGAGACAAGAACAGATGAAAGTGGCAGACAGGCTGACACACCGCACCAGTGCCCGGGTGCCCCGTCTCCCGGCCGAAGACTACTTCGCTCGACCCGGCTGGCCCTACACCGAGACCGCCCTGCAGTCTCTGAGCAGTCGGCACCTGCCACAGTCGATATGGCCAGACGTCCTCAGTGCCTTGCCGGCCGTGTCGGCGAAGGACACTGGGGCCGCTGCGGTGACTTATTCCATGCTTCTCGCTCGCATCGGAACCAGGGAGCGCTGGTTCGAACTAGCGGCCAGCTTTAATCTCCCGCGATCGGCGGCGCGCACGGTAAGTGCGCACCTTCAGCGATTAGACGAACGAGGAGTCCTAGAGGAGGCGCTCGACCTACTTGACCGGCAGTGGGAGTCACTTCTTCGAAACCCGCCACCGATCGACTACGACCGTCGCCGATGGACATTTCGGCGGCCGCCAGCGCTCGACGGCCGACTACTGGAGGACCTGAAACGTCTCGGGTTCATGCTCACGCCCAACCGTGAACGTCTGCTAGCGACCCGCCTCTGGGAGCTACTCACGGGCAGCGACAACCGTTATTCGGTGCTCGCCGAACCGCTAGCGGCTGGCAGAGAACGCACTGAGTATCGGCACATGCTGATTGAGCATTCGTCGATACTGCACGATCCGCTTCAGGCAGCAGGACGACGACAACTTCAGGTGCACGGCATCCGTGAGCCACTGGAATGGAGCCCGATCTCGGACAACCCTGACGAAGCCCCCAGCTTCCCCGCCGACCCTAGGGGAGAAACCCCAGAACCCTCAGGCCCACCGCAACCCCTTGCAGCTGCCACTCTCGCAAAGTCGAGCATGGCGGACAAAGCGCTCAACACCGCAACGTTGCTGAACCGAGTGAGAGACGAGCCAGAGTCATTTACGCGTCGTCTCACAACCTTTCGGGACGTGTTGACCGGCGATCAGTGGTCATCCGACGGGAAGTATCTGATCGGCCACCAAGTGAA
This sequence comes from Dietzia sp. DQ12-76, assembly GCF_014145045.1. Taxonomy (NCBI): domain Bacteria; kingdom Bacillati; phylum Actinomycetota; class Actinomycetes; order Mycobacteriales; family Dietziaceae; genus Dietzia; species Dietzia sp. DQ12-76. The sequence continues at coordinate 5,508 of NZ_JAALDV010000566.1, read as the reverse complement.
ACGCCTGATCCCCGATTTCCGGTGCCACCACCTTTCCGAGTCGCACGTTGAAGACATAGCCACGTTCTTACATGCGGCCGTCGGGTTTCTTCCACCGTGGCAACCGGACCACCAGGAGGCCGTCGTCCCAGGGGAAGTAGAGTTCCCGGAGGTACCTGACCAATCCAGCGCTTCATGAAGCTCGCAATGCAGCTCGCGGGCGTACGAAGTAGAGCCCTCGAATATGCCAAGCATGGCCGGGGTGCTGTCACTATGGAGCTATGGACAATTTGTCGTCTTCACCGGCCTCCCCTGGTGGTTCTCTATCGCCGCGTGCAGAACTGGCCGAGTTCATCTCCAGCCAGGAGACGCGGATCGGTGACGTGTACAACCTTTCGGAGGAAGGCCTGGACGCGCGAGGCATTGCCGACCGCCTGAACGTCGACACCCCAGGTTTCGTCTACCAGTACCAGGCGCAGATCGCTGCGGCCCTTGATGGCAGGGCGCCCTCTGGTCCCTCAATGCTGAAGTCGGTGGCGTCCGCTCTCAACGGACTCGTCAAACGATCTAAGGGCGTGCTTTCGCCCGAAGCATTGGAACTGCTCACCAGTAACAGAGCCAGAATTGCCTTGGCGATTGAAGAACTGGATCCCGCAGAGGAGGCGCAGGCCGAAGCCGAAGACGAGCAACGAGAAGAAGGCCAACTTGACGAGTTGGCAGGAGTGACAGGGATCTACGCGTTTTCCTACGGTTGGTACCTCGATAACCCACTCAGCGATGAGAACGACCGCACCCTGATCAAAGTTGGACGCGCCCGGGACGTCGCGGCTCGTATACGGCAGCATCGAGCCGGGGCTCGAACGCACATACCGGAACCGCTGGTGACAGTAAGGGTCTTCGGAACTGGTGACCGCGATGTCGAGAAGGTTGAGCGATCGTTCCAGCGTCTTCTCAAGTCCGCAGGCCACACCAACCCGCGACGAGATACAAGCGGCAGAAATCGAAAGAACGAAGTAGGGGAAGAGTGGTACCTGACCAACCGCGAGTTCCTAGACGCAGTCGCTGCGGCGCTGGAACTGAGGACGATCTACGCGGCTTGAACCTCTAGCCGCCTGATTGATTTTCGTAGCATTCGTCCCCGTCCGCGGCGGTAATCCCAGGGCTGCTCGATGCAACTATTCCTGTTGCGAGCGGCGGCCGAGCAGTCTGAACTTCGAGGGCTCTCGGTCCTGAAGCCCGACCAACTCTTCGATCCGTGACCATGTCACGACCTTCCGGATGGCCGCGCACTGGGCGGAGAAGTTGGGCCCAGCGGCATCGGACGCAGCAACTGCCGTTTTCACCACTGCGGGTTTCTCTCCGAGTGCTTCGGCCATCCAGATCAAGGCAGGGGCGCAGCGGAGGCTGTTGTAGGCCGCTCTTGCATCGCGACCGCGTGTCTTTCGCCCGTAGGCGCCAGGACCATCGATCTCGGACATCCAGCCGACCATGTGGTCACGTTGATTGCGGTACTTGGTGCGCGGGTCTGGCGAGCCCTGCCTATGGTTCTTCTCGTATGCGGTGGTGATAGGCGGGTTGGGGGGCAATCTTGCAAGCACCTTCGCGAAATCTCGACCTTTCATGCGGCGATTCTACTTCTATGCGGGCTCGTCAGCCGTTTGCAGGAAGGTCACATTTTCCAGGTTCACTGAGTACCTAAATAGTTACAAATTTGAAACGGCCTCGGTCTCGGTGTCCTCATCGTCGTCTTCGGAGCCAGCAACGATGACCTGGGTTGTTGAAGGGCGTTCTACGTACCACCGTTTCAAGGCCCAAGATTGTAGGCGGCGTCCGCGCTCCCTGACTTGCTCCGGCGTCCAGTCGTCCACCTCGGCTATTTCCCGCTCCTGAGCTAGCCGGGAAGTGGCATAGCAAGGCCCCTTGGCCTGCGCCGATCCCTTCTTTCGGTCGAAAGAATGATTGCTGTAATGAGAGTTGTCATCGGTAAGCACTAGATTGCCGATACTGTTGACGAGCGTCGTGTGTTCCTCCTGCGAAAAGGCACTCCATTGACCAGAGTCCCAGTTCGGATTCTGCGGAAGAATGTGTTCAGTTGTTCGACCTCGGTTAGAGCTATCTGCATAGGTAGAGAATGGGGGGACATCGTCAACTCTTGATGCCAAGGATAGCTCGTACTCGTATAGGAAGTATTTGTGGCTTCGTCGCAAGTACCAATTCTGGGTCGATGAGAGCCCAGCTCGGATTATTTCGTCGTTGGCGTAGTCGAGCGTGAAGTGGGTGATTTGTTGTAGGGTCTCGCCCGTCGACTTTCGGCCGCAGTAGAGTTCGTGGGCCAACGTGTTTAGGCGGGAACTCCCGGTATTAGTGCGTCGCTGGCCGATCAGGTAGACGCGCGCAGCGTAGCGCTCGCAGGCGTCTAGGAGGCGGGTGTAGAACTTCCCGTCTCCGGGGTGTAACAAGCGCGCGGCGAAGATGAGTGGCATGAATGGTGCGATGGTGTCGGTGCGTTTCAAACGAGCCGCGCTGCTTCTGGCTTCGCGGAGAGAGATCGAGTTGCCGAAGGACTGATATTTGGCTTCAAGACTGTGGAATTCTGCGGCAAACATAGCGCACTGCTCAAGGCTCCGCACGTACGAGCGCACGTCTTGAACCAATCTAATAGGTCCTTCAGGGTTCTTGTCTTCTCCGCCTCGTGAAGACAGGCGAGCGGAACCCGGGACGTAGCGTTCCCTTGCGAAGCGTTGTTTGATTGAGACTGAGCCCTTCCAATTCTGTGCTCTCGGTTGATGGGTAGCAAGCCAGTGGGCGCGAAGCACCAGAGACTCATCGGTGTCTTGGCTCGCTAGGAGGGCATAGATGTTGGACCATGCTTGGTTGATTTCGCGTGCCAATGTCCCGCGTGAGTTTTCCGGAGCATAATCAGCGAGAAAGAGTAGGTAGTTTTTAATTTTCTCCATGGAGGTCAGAGGGCGTCCTCGGCCATTGAGGGTTTCGAAGATTTCTCCCGCGTGAGAACTGGGTTCAATCTCATAGATGAGGAAGTGCAGCCCGTGGGTCAAGCGGGTTTGAAGGCGCTGGAGGACGCGAAGCGCGTCGTTTGGGTCGAGGTCTGCAGTCAGTTCATCGAGCTTAATTCGGAAAAAGTCCTTCGCGCCATCTAGGCGGATTTCACCCTCTGTGAGTATCTGTTTGGATTGCTGGCCATTGCCGAGGATGACTTCCATCCAATGCTTGTTGAGATCCTCCCCGAGCTGGAGGCGTGCTTGTGGTAGGCCGCCGACGACCAGGCGGCCGTAGGACTTTTCGAGATTTTCAGCGCGGGGCGCCGCGAGATCATGGGGCAGCTTGAGAAGCGCTTGCCGCAGTTCGGCGATTAAGATTAGGCATGTCGTTAGCCTCTGTTGGCCGTCGACTACCTCGCATTCCACGTAGACATCTCCAGCATCGTCCATGACCTCCCGGTCGAGGTCTTTCAGGACGAGAGTGCCGGTGTAGTGCTTGGACTTGTCGGTCATCAAGTCCAAGTCGTGCCACAGGTCTTCCAGCTGTTGCGTCTGCCAAGAGTAGGGCCGCTGGTAGTCCGGCACTACGAAGCGGCGCCCATTTAGGACTTGCGGTAAGGCTTGTGCGGAGTTGGGAGTCATGTTCCTCATCAGTTCGACTGTTCGGCTGGGGGCGGCTGGCGCCCGCCGAGGTAGGGGTGCAGGCTGTTTCAGCGAGCAATAGTGGAGTTCGGTAATCGGGTTTACAGGTCTATGCTTGTGGCAAGGTGAGGCAGAACACTCAGGGCGCGTCTAGCCCGCTCTACTCTAGTCGGAGCCAGCACGCCCGAATGGTGGTTAACCCACAGGAAAGAAGAGTTTCTTGGGATTCCGCTAGTGCCCTGAATCGCCAACAACTGCCGATAAATTCTGTCTTGCGGGGTGGTGCGGGGAGGGCGGGGCGCTATTTGGGCCGGGCCGCGCTAGGCCGGATTGTCGGAGGTGCCGCGTCCCGTCATTGGTGCAGGGTTGGGCGAGTGACCCCTTGGGACTAGCTCTTCCTCTTGGTCGCCATTAGAGCAGGGCCGGATCCGCCCACCGCTACGAACACCTAGGTGGTGCCGACTACGCACACGCATTCACGGTGGAAGCCTGGCCCGGATCTTTGCGAACCGGTACCGAGACTGGGTGCCGGCAGGCGAGGCTCAAGCGACCAGTGGGTGAGAAATCAGATCAATTGAGTCGCAGCGGAGTCGGCCGCTACGTTGCCAACGATCTGTCAGCAGCTCGGGAATTGCCAATCTGGTGGCAATCTACGCCTGACAGATAGGTGGCAACGCGCTGGTGGATCGGAAGCTAACTGACAAGTTGAATGAGAGCCGACATGCCGTGTCGGTTTTCAAACAATCTGTCAGTTTCTCACCGGTGTGTCGCACGGTTCGCAGGGACATGTCACCTCCGGTGGCAGGGTGTCCTGATTGACGCTGATTCTCCCGTCTGAGGAGGGGAACAGGGGCCAGGTGCTCCGATCCGGAAGGCGCGATCCGAATGCTGGCCCACAGAGCGCTGGAGACTCCGCGAAACTTCTTGACGTAGAAGCCAGTGCGACGATGAGTGGACGGCAGTGGTGCAACCTCGCGCAATCCAGCCATCGCCGGCGACCGTGAGCGGCCACGGGAAGACGGGCGACCTCTACGTTGCGGCGCGTTCTTGAGGAGAGGAGTGCAGTCGCTGGACCGTTCGTGAGGTGGGCACAGTGCTCGGGTCGGGGTTGGTTCCGAAGAGCCGGTCGGCGGTTCCGGCCGTGGTGACCGTGAACCAGTAGTGTTCGCTCTTGTAATGGTGCAGGCGGTGGTTGCGCCAGACCGCTCGGTACCACCGTGACTTTGGCCGATAGTCGCTGTGCAGCAGGTAGTGGGCCCATTCGTAACCCGATAGCAGCACGTAGGCAGCGACGACCATCGTGAGCGTCGCCGGCCACCCCGGCATCACCAGCCAGGCGATGCCGACGATCACCACAGGGAGATAGAGCTCGACCTGCCATGGGATGAACACCAAAGGGATAGTGCGGGGATTGCCATGGTGCTCGCGGTGCTTGCGCGATAGCAGCGGGTCGATGGTAAGGCCCGCGAGCTTCCGCGGCCGCCAGTGCAGGATGCAGACATGGATGAGCCATTCCGCGACCGGCATCGCCGCCAGTAGCCCGACGGGGATCAGCAACTCCCACCAGGAGCCGCCGCCGATGAGGCCCCGTGCGAGGATCGCCGCGGAGAGACAGGTGGCGAGGATATACGGCGAGGGGTGGCGCCAGAACTCACGGAACACCTGCCCCATGCTCTGGGA
>NZ_JAALDV010000566.1:0-138 GCF_014145045.1 Dietzia sp. DQ12-76 | reverse complement strand
TGCGCCTCATCGTCATCGACGCGCTTACGGGCGAACTCCTCGATCTCTGGGCGGGTCATCGCGCCTCCTCCCCGGCCACGTCCAGAGCCGTCATCAGCGCGCGCGCCGTCGGAGCGAGCACCCGCTCGGCGGCCGCGC
>NZ_JAALDV010000062.1:0-13217 GCF_014145045.1 Dietzia sp. DQ12-76 | reverse complement strand
TCCGCCACGAGCACCCCGTTCGCCGAGGAGCGACCGGAGAAGCCCACCGGGCCGGTGACCCCTCCGCCGCCGCCCGAGCCGCGGCCGGAACCGTTGCCGGGCGAACCCGAACCGGAGCCCCGACCGGACGAACCCCCGGCGGCTCAGCCCGCGCCCGTCGCCCCCGGTGGCGGCGACTTCGCCGCTTTGCTGCAGAGGCAGGGCGTGGTGTTGCCCGAGGGCGTCGATCCGGTGGCCACCGCGACGGAGGCATGCGGCCGCTTCGACGGGGGTCAGCAGATGGACGAGGTATCGGGTTGGTTGGGTGAGCACGGGCGACTCGGGCCGGAGCAGCAGGGCTTCTTCCTGGGTGCGGCCGTGGGGACCTACTGCCCCCAGAATTTCCCCAAGCTCGGCTGACGGCCCGGCGTCTCACATCCGGGAGTACCTGGCCCGCGCGATCGAGTAGACACCGTAGAGAGCGATCCCCACCCCGGTCGTGATGAGCAGGATCTGCCCGAACGGCTGCGCGCCGACCGTCCGCAGGGCGGCATCCAGGCCACCCGCCTTCTCTGGGTCCGCCGTCGCGACCGCCGCGATGACCAGGCCGCCGAGGATGACCAGCGCGGCGCCCTTGGCGATGTACCCGAGCTGTCCGGAGACGACGATGGCCCGCCCCACGGTGCCGCCGCCGGTGCGTTCGAGCTCCTCGACGAACTTCTTGGTGACGCCCGTGTAGACGTGATGCGCGCCGACGCCGATGATCACGAGGCCCGCCACGACGAGCGCGACCTTACCCGCTCCGGAGCCCAGCAGTCCGGCGGTGGTGCCGGACGCGGTCTCGGAGTCCGAATCGGATCCTCCCGAGGCGAACCGGGCCGTCGTGACCCCGAGGGCCAGGTAGACCGCGGCCTTGGCTCCCGCTTTGGCCCTGTCCGAGGCCTCCTCGGACCCCAGTATCATCTCGACGACCTGCCACAGGCCCAGGGCGAGGAAGCCGACCGCGCCGGCCCAGAGCAGCGCCTGGCCACCCGGGGCGGACGCGATCTCTGCGAGGGCACCCGAGTGGGACGCCTCCTCGCCGCCCGACCCCGTCGCGATCCGGATCGCGATCCACCCGACGAGCAGGTGGAGGATCCCGTTCATGACGAAACCGGCACGGGCCAGCCACTCGAGTGCGGGATGGTCGACGGCCGAGCGGGCGGCACCCCGCACTGAGCGGGGCGGGCGAGGGGTCTTCATCACAGCACTCTCCCACGAGAGCGGGCCCCCCACGACCTCAGCGGCTCACCACTCGATCTCGCCGAGCACGTCGTTGCGGCGCCGGAGCTCGGCCACCCGCTGTTCGGCCGCGCGGTGTTCCTCCGAGCGTCGCCGCGCCTGCTCGGCGAGAGCGTCCGCCTCGACCTCGGCGAGGAGGAGTTGGAGCCGGTCCTTCTGCTCCCGCAGTGTCTCCACCGAGGTGTCCATGGCGATGAGCTTGCGCGAACCCGCGCTGGCATGGAGGAAGGGGTTGCGTTCGAGGAGCAACCTCGCCTCCTCGGGGTCCAGCACCCGAGACAGTTTGAGCAGGACCGGGTAGCTCTCGCCTTTCGGGTCGGCCCCCGGTTCGTGGTCCGGGTCGAGGGCGGCCGCGACCACCTTGAGTGGCCTGGCCCTCGGGGACGCACTCCGGAAATCCACGTCGTCTGCGTCCACGAGCTCCCGACCCCTTCTCGTCCCCGCCTCACGGCGTTCCACGGTCCTCGGGTCAACGGTAAACGCCCCGGCCACGGGGGCCGGGGCGTTTGAACTATTTCCGACCTGCTGGATCGGACGCGAGAAAAGAATGTGCTTCACATGCCCTGAAGTGCGAAAACGCCGCGGTGGCGTCGACTGTCACGGGCGGGGAACCCCGATGGGGTTGGAGGCGGGGACCGCCCCGCGGTCGATAAGCGCCCGGGCCAGTGAGGTCAGGACGTCGATGGTTCCGCCGGGGGTGTCCGACAGCAGCACCGACGATGCGGCGAGCTGGTCGGTGAGGTCTTCGATCCGGTCGCGCAGCGCGGTGCCTCGAGGGGTGAGCGTCTGCTCGTCCGAGAGGATTCCGCGGTCGAGGAGCGCGCGACGCGCCGACGCCCACTGCGAGTCGGTCCAGCCGCGGTTCTCCTGGATGATGCGTCGGCTCACCTGCCCCGTGGCGATGTGGGTCATGGCCGCCTCCAGGCCCGTGAAGCCGGTGGCGGTGGCGGCGATGACGTGGCCGTCGCCGCGGTGCTCGCGCAGGACCGTGGTGGCCAACCAGAGGCGCTGCAGCACCGACGTCGGTCGCGGGACCGAGTACCAGGCGCTCGCGAGGGCCCGTCCGTCGAAGGACAGGGTGTCGATGACGCGTTCGAGGTCGTCCGTCACGCGGCGCAACTCGTCGCGAGAACCGGCGTCGGCGTGCTCGGCCAGAACCCTCTCAGCGGCATCGAGCCGTGCGTCGATGGCGGCTTCCGGAGTGATCCGGGTCCAGATCTTGGGGACCGCGCGGGCGACCATCGCGGGTGAGAAGCCGTAGAACAGGGAGGTCACGACCTGCGGTGGCGTCGGCCCCAGAGGGGCGGCGCGTCCCGCGAAGTAGCCGTTCCACCACCCTGTCAGCCCGGTTTCGCTCATGGTCGAAGCGAACTGCGGGTGGAAGTAGCAGATCGCGTGGATGGGCTCGTAGGCACGCCACAGTCGTCGTTCGCCGCTGTGGACCCTGTCGGTGGGGGACATGACGCCATGCTGTCCTGATCGCGGGGCATCTGGCCACTGCCACGTCGCACCGGGTGGACTCCCCGGGTGGTCGTGAGGAGCGTGGACCAGTCCAGCCGTGCCGGATTGGATGGCGACGCCGCACGGCCCACGGGGTTCACTCGAGAGCGTCGCGTCGTGAAGAAGGAGCTCGCTGATGACCACAGACGTCCCGCTGGGCCACGCCGAGAGAGCCGGTGACGCCTTCATCGTCCGACGGAGCACCAGACCACCGGGGGACGGGCGACTCTCACGCGCCCTGGGCGATCCGGAGTTCGGCCACCATTTCACCGACCACATGGTCCTCATCGACTACTCCGAGACAGGCGGATGGCGCGACGCGCGCGTGGTGCCGTTCGGTCCGCTGTCGCTGAATCCGGGATCAGCGGTCCTCCACTATGGCCAGGGGGTTTTCGAAGGGCTCAAGGTGTATCGCCACGCCGACGGTCACCTGCGGGCGTTCCGCGCACATGTTCATGCGCGCCGATTCGCGTCGTCGGCAGCTCGCCTCGCGATGCCGGAACTACCGGAGAGCCTGTTCATCGAGTCGATTCGGCAACTGGCGCGAGCCGACGCCGGATGGGTCCCGCACCAGAGGGGCGCGAGCTTGTATGTGCGACCGTTCCTCATCGCCACCGAGGCCTTTCTCGGAGTTCGTCCGTCGCGCGAGGCGACGTACGGAGTGATCGCCTCCCCGGCCGGTCCCTACTTCGCCGACGCGGACAACGGCATCAGGTTGTGGCTGTCCCGTGACTACTCACGGGCTGGACCCAGCGGAACGGGAGAGGCCAAGTGCGGCGGCAACTACGCGGCATCACTGCCCGCGCTGCACCAGGCGCGGGCCAACGGATGCGCTCAGGTTCTCTTCACCGATGCGAGCACCCGGACGTGGGTTGAGGAAGCCGGTAACATGAACATCTTCTTCGTCTTTGCCGATCGGACACTTGTGACGCCTCCTCTGAGCGGAGCGATTCTCGCGGGTGTGACCCGCGACAGTGTCCTGTGCCTCGCGCGGGATATGGGATACCGCGCGATCGAGCGGCCGATCAGCGTAGAGGAATGGCGCGCCGCCGCCGCCAGTGGTGAACTGAGAGAGGTCTTCGCCGTCGGCACCGCCGCGGTCATCACTCCCGTCGCCGGGCTGGTCGGCGAGGATCTGCTGATCGAGACCCCTCCTCCTGGCTCCCGGTCTGTCGCATCACTCATGCGTGCTGAGCTGTCGTCGCTCCACCACGGCGATCGACACGACCGCCACGAGTGGATGTCCGATCTCGGGCGGGCCGACTCATGACGGTGGGCCGTTTCGCGGAACGGGCGTGGAACGATCTCGGTGCGTCCGCAGGGGACCCGGGGGACATCGGGTGCGAGAACCCACCGGTGAGGCTTGATTCCCGGCTCGATGTCGCCGAGCTGGTCACCGACAGCATCGGCATGGCTTCTGCGGCGATCGAACAGGTCGCTGCCATGCGGGGTCGGCGAGAGCCACGTCCGCTGCGTCTTCGGGGCGATCTCATCACCACGTCGGTGACCAGCGAGAGGCACTTCCGACTCGACGACCAGCTCCCGCGGGCGTGGGCACCGTTGTCCGGGTTCTGGCCGGCCCGCGACGGCTGGGTTCGCACACATGCGAACTATCCACACCATGAACAGCGGCTGCGCCTCCTGCTCGGGCTCGATGACGCAGCCGGCGTCGAGACGTTCGCAGCGGCCGTCGCCGAACGCAGTGCTGTCGAACTCGAGGACATCGCGGCCGAGAAGGGCGCGATTGTGGTTGCGGTCCGTGATCGTCAGGCGTGGGCGCGTCATCCGCACGCGGCCGCCGTGGCCGATACGCCGCTGATCCGTCGTGAGACAGTGGGAGCGGCCCGAGCGCGGCGCTGGCCCGGCGGGTGCTCGCTGCCCTTGTCGGGGTTGCGGGTTCTCGACATGACCCGGGTGATCGCCGGGCCCGTGGCCACCCGCGATCTCGCCTATGCAGGTGCCGACGTGCTCCGAGTCGACTCACCGCGTCTTCCCGAGATCGACTGGCAACACCTCGACACGGGCCAGGGCAAACGTTCGACCACCCTCGACCCGGCGTCGCGGGTCGATCGGCGGGTGCTCACCGACCTGCTCGCGACCGCTGAAGTGGTGGTCACCGGTTACCGCCCGGGCGCGTTGGACCGCTATGGGCTGTCTCCCGATCAACTCGCCGAGGACTACCCGGGCCTGGTGATCGGTTCGGTCAGCGCGTGGGGACGCGAGGGGCCGTGGCGTTCCCGGCGCGGGTTTGACAGCATCGTCCAGGCCGCGACCGGCATCGCGATGGTCGAGAGCCCCGATGGGGCACGCCCGGGAGCGTTACCGGCGCAGGCCCTCGACCACAGCGCGGGGCACTTCCTCGCCGCCGCGATTGCCCGAAGTCTTGTCGACCAGGCTTCCGACGGCGCGACAGTGCACGTCTCGGTGTCGCTCTGCCGGCTGGCCCACGAGCTGCTCGAGACCACCGGGAACACCGTCCCCGGGCCACGTGACGCCGGTGCTGCGGAACCGGTGGCGCCGCCGACCACCCAGACCGTGACCTCCGATGCGGGGAGGGTGACCTTCGCTGCGCCCGCGATCAGTGTCCCGGACGCCCCGGGGCGATACCCCGCGGCCGCCGGCCGGTGGGGCGGCGACGCTGCAGCCTGGGCCAGCCGGCCATCCCAGCGGGGTGCTCGGATGGATGGCGGTCGAGCCCGATGACGTCGACACCCCGTCGCCGGCAGGCGACGAGACGACCGCTGGCCCGCTCCCGCATCGGCGCCAGACAACTCGCGACGCTACTGGGTGAGTGGGACTCTGCCGAACCGGTCTACGCGGCCCTCAGTGACCGAATCACATTGCTGCTGAGCGACGGTCGACTCGCCACTCACACGCGGCTGCCCGCCGAGCGTGAACTGGCCGAGGAGCTGGGCCGCAGTCGCACCACGATCGTCGCGGCCTACCGGGCGCTGCGCGAGAGCGGACACCTCATCAGCATGAGAGGGTCGGGAAGTGTCCTGGTCCTTCCGCGGGCGCTCCCCGGCCGGAGCGACCTCGAGGTCGACTTCGCACGATCAGTCCCGGCCCCGGTGGCCGGCCTCGACGAGATCGTCCGCGCGGTGGCCGACCGGGCGCCCACCGTGCTCGAGCACTCGGGGTTCGACCTCGTCGGCCAGCAACGCCTGCGTGAATCGATCGCCGCCCGCTACACCGAGCACGGTGCCCAGACCGGACCCGATCAGATTCTGATCACCCTCGGCGCCCAGAACGCCATCGCTCTGACCGCGAGGACAGTGCTACGGCACGGCGATCGAGTCCTGATCGAGACGCCGACGTACCCGCACGCCTACGAGGCGCTCCGCAACGCCGGCGGGCGGCTCGTCAGTACCCCGGTGACGACGACCGGGTGGGACATCGACCACCTGGTCAGCGCCATCGAGCGAGTGCGTCCCGAACTGATCTACCTCATCCCCGACTTCCACAATCCCACCGGCTCGTCGATGAACGCCGAACAACGCGAGCGGGTCATCGCGAGTGCCCGTCGCAACGGTGCCCTGGTGTTGATCGACGAGACAACGGCCGACCTCGACATCGACCGACCCGACAGCCCGCCGACGTTCCCCTCGCTGACCACCACGCGAGACGCCGACACGCTGGTGAGCGTGGGGTCGCTCAGCAAGACCATCTGGGGTGGCCTGCGAGTCGGCTGGATTCGCGCGGAACCCGCCATGATCAGCCGCCTGATCACCCGGAGGCCTGCGAACGACCTCGGCACACCCGTCATCGAACAGCTCATCGCCACCCGGGTACTGGAATGCTACGACCTGCTCCTGACCCGCCGCGCTGATCAACTGAGAGCTGGCCGGGACCTCCTGGTCTCACTCCTGCGAACCAGTCTCCCCGACTGGCGCATCCCCGACGTGCATGGCGGACTGGCGTTGTGGGTCGAGCTCGGCGCACCCCTCAGCTCAGCGCTGGCATCTGCCTGCCAACCCCGGGGAGTCCGCATCACCGCCGGGCCTCGGTTCGGAATCGATGGCGCGCGCGAGCGATTCATCCGTGTGCCCTTCACCGCGGGGGCCGACCACCTAGAACGCGGAGTCTGCATTCTTCGCGAGGCGTGGGAATCCCTTGACCCTGTGCCCACACCGGGGACGCAGACCCCGCCGCACCCGATGCTCTAGCGCTGACCGAAGGAAGACAGTGGACGCCTCCGAGAACATCCCCGCCGAACTCGCCGACCACGTCGCGGCCAGCTTTTCGCGTCAGGGACTGATGCGCCATCTCGGCGCCCGTATCACCGAGCTGCGCCGCGGATTCTGCCAGCTCCGCGCACCCTTCAGTCCCGACCTCACACAGCAGCACGGTTACTTTCACGCCGGAGTCACCAGCTCGCTCTCCGACACCGCGGGCGGCTATGCGGGCCTGTCGACGTACACACGCGCGGATTCAATCCTGACAGTTGATTTCACAGTGAATCTGCTGGCGCCGGCCGTGGGCGAGTCCCTCATCGCCGAAGCCACGGTGATCAGAAGTGGCCGCACTCTCACGGTGTGCCGACTGGAGGCCTTCACCCTCGAGGCCGGCAGGCGTGTTCATGTCGCGACCGGCCGCCAGACGCTGATCCGTCTCGCTGACACCCCGGATCACCAGGTGTGAACGACGAACGGCGGCTGATGCCGGAAGACGGTGGACACCGTCTCCGCAGCTCAGCCGCCGCTTCGGTGATCAGAGATCGTGGGTGGACACCCTCGGATCAGCAGTCGTAGTAGAGCTCGAACTCGTGGGGGTGCGGGCGGAGGTTGACCGGGGCGATCTCCTTCTCACGCTTGTACGTGATCCAGTTCTCGATGAGGTCCTCGGTGAACACACCGCCCTCGGTGAGGTACTCGTGATCCTGCTCGAGACGGTCGATGACCGCGGGCAGCGAGGTCGGCGCCTGGGGGATGTCGGCGGCCTCCTCCGGCGGGAGCTCGTAGAGATCCTTGTCCACCGGCGCCATCGGCTCGATCTTGTTCTTGACCCCGTCGATACCGGCCATCATCATGGCGGCGAACGCGAAGTACGGGTTGCCGGAGGAGTCGGGGCAGCGGAACTCGATGCGCTTGGCCTTGGGGTTGTTGCCCGTGATCGGGATGCGCACGCAGGCGGACCGGTTGCGCTGCGAGTACACGAGGTTGATCGGCGCCTCGTAACCCGGCACCAGGCGGTGATACGAGTTGATCGTGGGGTTGGTGAACGCCAGCAGCGACGGAGCGTGGTGCAGGATGCCACCGATGTAGTAGCGGGCGATATCGGACAGGCCGGCGTACCCGGACTCGTCGTGGAACAGCGGCTTGCCGTCCTTCCACAGCGACTGGTGGGCGTGCATTCCCGAGCCGTTGTCACCGAAGAGCGGCTTCGGCATGAAGGTGGCGGACTTACCGTTCTTCCACGCGGTGTTCTTGACGATGTACTTGAAGAGCTGGACGTCGTCGGCGGCGCGGAGCAGGGTGTTGAACTTGTAGTTGATCTCCTGCTGCGCACCGGCCACCTCGTGGTGGAAGCGCTCGAGCTCGAAGCCGGCGTTGGTGAGGTTGGTCGACATCTCGTCGCGGAGGTCGACGAAGTGGTCGTACGGGGCGACGGGGAAGTACCCGCCCTTCTCGCGGACCTTGTAACCGAGGTTGGGCGACCCGTCGGCCTCCTGGCCGGAGCCGGTGTTCCAGTTGCCGGCGATGGAGTCGACCTCGTAGAAGCCGTGGTTGGTGCCCGAGCCGTACCGGACCGAGTCGAAGACGAAGAACTCGGCCTCGGCGCCGAAGAAGCAGGTGTCCGCGATACCCGTGGAGACCAGGTACTCCTCGGCCTTGCGGGCGACGTTGCGGGGGTCGCGGCTGTAGGCCTCACGGGTGAACGGATCGTGGACGAAGCAGCTGATGTTGAGCGTCTTGGCCCTACGGAAGGGGTCGAGCCGCGCCGTGGCGACGTCCGGGAGGAGCATCATGTCCGACTCGTGGATCGACTGGAAACCCCGGATCGAGGAGCCGTCGAACGCCAGGCCGTCCTCGAACAGGTCCTCGTCGAACGCCGCAGCGGCGATCGTGAAGTGCTGCTCGTTGCCCGGCAAGTCGGTGAACCGGATGTCGACGTACTCGACGCCCTCGTCCTTGATGAACTTGATGACCTCGTCCGGAGTGGAGAATGCCACGATGTCGCTCCTCGTCTCTCTGTGCGACAGGCAACCGGTGCCGCCCGTCGTGCGGTGACCTCACGATATGGGCGGGGTGTTGCCCGGCCGTCAACCGAATGTTTCGGCGGTGTTACAGCGGCCTGCCGGGTGACGTCCCTCCCACTGGGGCCAGCCTAGTCAACCATGGTGAGGGAATACCGATACTGGGCCCATCCGTGCCCCGGTTACCCTGGGAGCATGCGAGAAATTGCAGGATCATGGCTGTCAGGCCCCACGTCGTCCGGCGCCGAGCCGGAGCAGGCGTACAAGGGTGAGCGTCTCGGGTTGCCCGAGCACGGCGAGGGGTCCCTCGCGCCGCTGGGGGTACGACTCGGTGCGCTCCTGGTCGACTGGTTCCTCGCCTACGGGTTCGTCGGACTGGTGGTCTCACTCGGAGGGGCGGGGCTTCTCGGCGGGGAGACGTTCTCTGCTGTCGCCAGCTGGGCGACCCCGCTGCTCTGGGGGGTGTCCGGAGTGGTGTGCGTCTGGCTCTTCGCGCAGACTCCCGGGCAGGCACTCTTCGGAATCGGAACCGCCCGGATCGACGCCGAGGACCGGGTCGGGCTCATTCGCGCCATTGTCCGCGTCTTCTTCGTGTTCTTCCTGATCCCGCCCCTCGTTCAGGACGAGGACGGTCGCGGTCTGCACGACAGGGCCACGGGCACGGCCCTGATCCGGACGCGGTGATCCGGACGCGGTGAGCCGGACGCGCTGAGCCGGAACCGGGAGCCCGTGCGCCGTCCCCGTGGTCGCCGGGTAACCCCGACCGATCGGCTTCGTGCGGGATCAGCCCCGACGGCGGGCGCTGCGCTGCATGTTGCGGACCTTCGCGCCCTGGGGGAGCGGGCCCTTGGGCATCTGGTTCTGGATTCCGGTCTTGGTCCCGAGCGCCCGCAACCTGGTGTCCAGGGCGTCGACCTTCGCGCGGTTGATGTTCATCGGGTACCTGGTCAGGCGGCGGTTGAGCTTGCGCAGGGGGACCTGCTCGGGGGTCGTCCCCTCCTCGTCACCCACGATCAACTCGTAGATCGGGGTGTCGCCGACGACGCGGGCGACCTTCTTCTTCTCCTGCGTCATGAGCGGCTTGAGCCTGTGCGGCTGCCCCTCGCCCACGAGGACGATCCCACACCGTCCGACCACGCGGTGGACCGCGTCGAAGCTGGTGGTCGCGGCGACGGCCTGGTTGACGCGCCACCCGGATCGGAGCTGGTCCAGTGCCCACGCCGCCGCACCGGGCTGGCCCTCGGCCTTGGCGAACACCGTGTTCTGGACGCGGCGGGAGAAGATGACCATCGCCAGCATCAGACCCGTGAGCACACCCAGTGGAAGCATCCACCACTGGCCACCCCACAGCGAACCCAGGAGGAAGAACGCGACGGCGGACAGTATCAACGCGCCGATCATCAGCGGCCACAGCAGTTTGTCCTGCTTGGACTGGATCTTCAGTGCCTGCCACATCTGGCCGCGCTGTGCCTTGCTCGCCTGCCGCCGGGCAGCCCGGGCCGCCTTCTTGTCCGCCTTGCTGACCTCGCTCTTCGCCATACCGTTCAGGATACGTGGCGGGCACCACCGCCCGGGAACCGCGGTTCACCGCAGGGGGGCCGAGTGAGACGCGCCGGGCGACCGGGGCGGAGACGCGGTAGCCCGTGCGGGACTCAGGCCAGGCTGCGTGCCAGCACGGAGGAGGCCTCCTGAGAGGCGGCGCCGCCGGAGGTCAGGTGCGCGAGATGCTCGGGAACCTCCTGGCCGCGGTGTTCGAGAGCCTGGACGTAGAGGCGACCGGCCCGGTACGAGGACCGCACCAGTGGGCCGGCCATGACCCCGGCGAAACCGATCTCGCGCGCCTGTTCGGACAGCTCCACGAACTCCTCCGGCTTGACCCAGCGGTCGATCGGGTGGTGCAGCGGGCTCGGCCGGAGGTACTGGGTGATGGTGAGGATGTCGCACCCCGCGGAATGCAGGTCGACCATCGCGTCGACGATCTCCTCCGTGGTCTCGCCCATCCCCAGGATGAGGTTGGACTTGGTGACCAGCCCGAAGTCACGGGCGGCGCGGATCACTCCGAGGGACCGGTCGAACCGGAACGCCGGCCTGATGCGCTTGAAGATCCGGGGGACCGTCTCCAGGTTGTGTGCGAGCACCTCGGGCCGCGACTCGAAGACCTCCGCGAGCTGGTCCGGGTCCCCGTTGAAGTCGGGGATCAGGTTCTCCACCCCGGTGTTGGGGTTGAGTTCGTGGATCTTGCGGACCGTCTCCGCGTACAGCCACGCGCCGCCGTCCGGCAGGTCGTCACGGGCGACACCGGTGATGGTGGAGTAGCGCAGACCCATCTCGCGCACCGACTCCGCCACCCGTCGCGGCTCGTCGCGATCCAGGGCGCTCGGCTTACCGGTGTCGATCTGGCAGAAGTCGCAGCGTCTCGTGCACTGTTCGCCGCCGATGAGGAACGTGGCCTCGCGGTCCTCCCAACATTCGTAGATGTTGGGACACCCGGCCTCCTCGCACACCGTGTGCAGACCACCGGTCTTGACGAGGCTCTTGAGTTCCTTGTACTCCGGACCCATGGTGGCCCGGGTCCGGATCCACGACGGCTTCCGCTCGATCGGCGTCTCGGCGTTACGGGCCTCGATGCGGAGCAGCTTGCGGCCTTCGGGAGTCACAGTCACGGCCGCAAGCCTACTCTCGATTCACTGCACGGGCAGTCGTCCGTCGAGCGCCTCCACCACGTCGGAGGTGACCTGGTCGAGGACCTCCGAGACGGGGACGTCCCGTCCGAGTTCGGCCGAGAGGGACGTGACCCCGGCGTCGACGATCCCGCAGGGGACGATCCGCGAGTAGGCGTCGAGATCACAGTCGCAGTTGAGCGCGAAACCGTGCATCGTCACCCCGCGCTGGACACGGATCCCGATGGCGGCGATCTTGCGCTCCGGCCGGCCGTCCCCGGCCGGACACCACACCCCGGACCGGCCGTCCACCCGGTCGACCTCCACCCCCATCCGGGCGCAGGTGGTGATGAGGGCCTGCTCCACCCGGCGTACGTACTCGACCACGTCGATGGGATCCGACAACGCGATGATGGGGTACCCGACCAGTTGCCCGGGCCCGTGCCAGGTGATCCGGCCACCCCGGTCCACATCGACGACGGGGGTCCCGTCGACCGGGCGATCCGCTGGCTCCGTGCGCTTGCCGGCGGTGTACGTGGCCGGGTGCTCCAGGAGCAGGATCGTGTCCCCGCGGGTGCCCTCGGCCCTCTCCTCGGCCAGTGTCCGCTGAAGATCCCAGGTGGGCGTGTACTCGACGGTCCCGAGTCGGCGGATCTCCGGCTCGACCGGATCGCGGCGCAGGGACTGACCGGTGTGCGACATGGCGACCACTCTAGGCGGGACGACCCCGACGACGACGACGGGCGCCCTCCGGGGGAGGGCGCCCGTCGTTCCGTCGTCGAGACCTACAGCGCGAGGTCCCCCTCGAACTCGGCCCTCTGGAGACGGTCCTTGACCGTGGTGAGGAACCGGCCGGCGTCGGCGCCGTCGATGAGGCGGTGATCGTAGGTCAAGGGGAGGTACCCCATCGACCTGATGGCGATCGACTCGCCGTCGTCGTCGACATCCACCACGGGGCGCCGCACGATCGCACCGGTCCCCAGCATCGCCGCCTGCGGCGGCACGAGGATCGGGGTGTCGAACAACGCACCCTCGCTCCCGATGTTGGTGATGGTGAACGTCCCGCCCTGGAGGTCGTCCGGGGTCAGCTTGGAGGCCCGCGCCCGCTCCGCCAGGTCGATGATCGCCTTGGCGAGCCCGGGGATGTCCAGGTCCTGGGCGTCGCGGATGACCGGTGAGAGCAGCCCGGCCTCGGTGTCCACGGCGATACCGAGGTTCACGGACCCGTGGTATGTGATCTCGTTGCTGTCCTCGTCGTACGACGCGTTGACGTTCGGGTGGGAGACCAGCGCCTCGACCACAGCCTTGGCGTAGAACGGCAGGTAGGTGAGCTTGACGCCGTGCGTGTCGGCGAACTGGCTCTTCGTCCGTGCCCTCAGCTGCGCGACGCGGCTCATGTCCACCTCGAAGACCTGGGTGAGCTGCGCGCTGGTCTGGAGCGACTCGCGGGTCTTCTTGGCGGTGATCTTGCGGATCCGGTTGGCCTTCTTGGTGGTCCCGCGCAGCTCCGCGAGTTCGGGCCGGACCCCGGCCGTGGACGGGCCGCCCGCCGGGGCCTTCTTCTCCGCGGGAGCGTCCGCGCCGCCCTCGGCACCCCCCTC
>NZ_JAALDV010000565.1:15408-18836 GCF_014145045.1 Dietzia sp. DQ12-76 | reverse complement strand
TGGGCACGCGGAGGTGGGCGGTGGCGTCGACGACGACGAGGTCGGCGTCGTCGACGTGCTGGTGCAGCCATTCGGGGCTGACGGTGAGGGGCGGGTGCGGTGTCGCGGCGGTCATGGCGCTCCTTTGGTGAGGGGTCGACCGCCGAGGGTAGGCGGACGCACTCCGGCCGGGGCGGTGAGTGCCCCCGGCCGGAGTGGGTGCGATGCGTCGCCGGAGTACTACGTCGGTGTCAGTGGACCCGCTGGAGGCGGACGTTGACGAACTCGCCGAGGCCCCAGCGTCCGAGCTCCCGGCCGTAGCCGGAGCGCTTGACGCCGCCGAAGGGCAGGCCGGCCATGGTGGTGCCGTGCTCGTTGACGTAGGCCATACCCACCTCGAGCCGCTCGGCCACCTCGGAGGCCTTGTCGGTGTCGGTCCCCCAGACCGAGCCGGACAGTCCGAAGGGGGTGTCGTTGGCGATCCGCACGGCTTCGTCGAGGGAGTCGTAGCCGTAGACCATGGCCACGGGGCCGAAGATCTCTTCGGTGTAGGCGTCCATCTCCGGGGTGATGCCGGTGAGGACGGTGGGCTCCATGAACGCGCCCGGGCGGTCGATCGCGCGGCCCCCGGTCACGAGGGTCGCACCCTGGTCGACGGCGCGCTCGACCTGTTCGACCACCCCGTCGCGGGCGTCCTCCGAGGACAGGGGCCCGAGCGCGGTCCCCTCGTCGGCCGCGGGGCCGACCTTCGTCCCCTCGTACAGGTCGCGGAGCTTGCCCACGAACTCGTCCTTCATGTCTTCGGGCACGAACATCCGCTTGGGTGAGTTGCAGGCCTGCCCGCAGTTCGACAGACGCGCCTTGCCGACGGTCTCGACCAGCTCGTAGAGGTCGTCGGTGTCCAGGACGATGAGCGGGTCCGAACCGCCCAGTTCCAGCACGCTGGTGGTGAGGTTCTCCCCCGCCACCTTGGCCACGGCGGCGCCGGCGCCCTCGCTGCCGGTGAGCGAGACGCCCTTGATCCTGGGGTCGGCGATCATCTCGGCGACCGTGTCGCTGGAGGCGTAGACGTTGACGTACGCGTCCTCCGGAAGCCCAGCCGCGCGCTGCACCTTCTCGATGGCCGCGGACGAGCGCGCGCAGATGCTCGCGTGCTTGAGCACGATGGTGTTGCCCAGCAGCAGGTTCGGGGCCGCGAACCGGGCCACCTGGTAGTAGGGGTAGTTCCACGGCATCACGCCGACCAGGGGCCCGACCGGCTCGTGGGTCACGCGGTTGAGGCGGGCCCCGGGCACGTCCAACGTCTCGGGCTCCAGCAGCTCGGGGCCGTGCTCGCCGTACCAGCGGTAGATCGAGGCGGCGAGCTGGACCTCTCCCTGCGCCTGGTCGGGGAGCTTGCCCATCTCGGTGGTGATGGCCTTGGCCAACTCCTCGGTGTGCTCCTCGAACGCGTCCGCGATGGCCAGGAGGATCCTCGCCCGCTCCGCGACGTCGGTGGCGCGCCAGGAGTCGAAGCCAGTGGTGACGGTGGACAGGATCCCGTCGACGTCGTCGGTCTGGTCGTACTCGCTGTCGGTCGTCCCGGTCGACGGATCGTGGGTGACGTACATATGGGTCCTCCCGTGGTTCGCGTCCGCCGGGTGATCGACCCGGCTCTGCTCGCGACGGTAGGTCAGCCTTGCCTCGCCTGCATCCGGTCGGGAACCCCGTCCAGGGCTGTGCCACCCGGGTAGCGATTCGGCGATGGACGCGAGTATGGTCCCGGGCAAGGTGGCCCCGCGCCCGACGGCTTCGCTCGTCGGCTCCTCTAGCCCGGGTGATTCACGGGGATCTGCGGATTGCCGGGCGAAAATAGACCGAAGTGCTTCCTGAACAGGGGAAACTGGGACTTGTCTAAGGTTCCATGTTCTCCAGCAGAAAGCACTCGGTAGGTGAAGCGTACGTCGTGGTCGGCTGGTCTGTCCGTTACTGCCGATGGTGTCGGGGTGATCTCTCACGCCGGCGCCATCGCTCCACGCCTTCTGGCTGATCAGGTCGGTCTGACCGCCGAGCTGTCAGGGGCCATGGCTCGCCGACAATTCATCCCCATCCATGACCGCGGCCGGGTGTTGACCGATGTCGCGGTGATGCTCGCAGATGGTGGCGAGTCCATCTCCGACATCGGCGTCCTGCGCCACCAATCCGGGGCCCTGGGCCCGGTGGCCTCAGCACCGACGGTATGGCGGACCCTGGACGAGATCACTGCCGGCAAGCGTAAGAAGATCCAAGTCGCGCGGGCCCGTACCCGGCGTCACGTGTGGTCCCAACTACCAGGCGGGGTTCCCGCATCCAAATGTGCAGGTCGGGACCTCGGATCGACGATCGTGCTCGATGTGGACGCCACCATCGTGGTCACCCACAGCGAGAAAGAGAACGCCGCGCCGACGTACAAGCGCACCTTCGGCTACCACCCGATCGGCGTGTGGTGCGACAACACAGAAGAGTTCCTCGCCGCGAGCCTGCGCCCGGGCAACGCCGGGTCAAACACCGCCGCCGACCACATCGACGTCCTGGGCCAAGCAATCGCCCAGATCCCCGCCGCTCACCGGCGCGACCTGCTGATCCGCTCCGACGGCGCCGGTGCCTCCCGTGACCTTCTGGATTGGATCACCGAACAGAACGGCATCCGCGGTCGACGGGTGGAGTACTCGGTCGGGTTCTCGGTCACCGCCCCGTTGCGCCGGGCCATTGCGATCGCTCCCGAGGCTGCGTGGGGGCCAGCGTTGAATCCCTCCGGCGACATCCGCGACGGGGCTGAAGTTGCTGAGCTGACCGGGTTGCTCGCCTCCAGGATGCTCGCGAAGTGGCCGGACGGGATGCGGGTCATCGTGCGCCGCGAACGACCCCACCCCGGCGCCCAGTTGTCGATGTTCGAGGAGATCGACGGGTGGCGCTACCAGGCGTTCGTGACCAACACCATCACTGGTCAGCTGCAGTTCCTCGAGGCCCGACACCGGGCTCACGCCCGGGTCGAGGACCGCATCCGCCACGCCAAAGACACCGGCCTGGGCAGGCTTCCCTCACGGGAATTCGCTCTCAATCAGGCATGGCTGGTGGCGGTGATGATCGCCGCGGATCTCCTGGCCTGGACGCGGATGCTGGCCTGCACCGGCGCGGCCGCAGTTCTGGCCTTGTGCGAGCCCAAAGCGCTGCGCTACCGCTTCCTCCACGTGGCAGCCCGACTGGTCCACAGCGGCCGCAGGCGGCGGGTGAAGATCCCCGAAACCTGGCCGTGGGCCGCCGCCATCGTCGCCGTATTCAACACAATCGCCGCGATTCCCAAACCAGCCTGACCCCGCCTGCCCGCCCTCGATAGCACCACCGGAGACCCGCCCACCGGCAGCGCCAGCCGGCACCCTCGCACGCCCACAGACTGAAAAAGCGTCACCGTCACGCGACAGCAGCAGTCC
>NZ_JAALDV010000565.1:0-15398 GCF_014145045.1 Dietzia sp. DQ12-76 | reverse complement strand
CGGCCCGTGAATCACCGGGGCTAGTGCGTGGGGTATGTCCATGAGCTACGGCAGCGCCGTTCACACCGCCGACGGGGACTTCATCGTCGGATCCATTCTCTCGGGCGCTGCACCATGGCTTTCGCTCTCGTCCGAAACCACTCTGGAATACGCCTTGTTCGGGGGAAACAGCCCGTTTGCCAACTGGGTGGGAAACGAACTGCGGGAGTGGGAGCTATTCCCTACGCCGGAGTCGCTCTTCCTCACCGACGATCTCGGCGAGAGAATCCGGACCTGGTCAGATGAGTTACACAGATGCCAGGAAGCGCGGTTTAGCGGAATGCCCGGACCTGACGACTCGGAAATGGTGGAGGTGGCGCTTGAGGGGCTCACGCTCTGTGGGTTTATCAGGAATGAGATCCCTTATTATTATGTGGGTTCCACGTTCTTCGACGCGCTCCCTGAGCCTGTGAGAGAGCAGGTCGAAGATCGCGTCCCTGACTGGAGGGGATATCGAAAGATCGACGGCAAGAGGGACGTGTTCGATCGGCAGGCCATGCCGTTCCAGCCGTTCGGTAGCAGCCAGATGCCGCCCGAGCTGTCCACGATGTCGGCCGCGATCATGGCGAACGTCGATCGTTACGGTGGCCGAGTTGTGGACCCGGGCGGAGACCTCTGGGCCGAATTGGACGCCTGGCAGGCCCGATATGAGGACAGCTTCCTCGGCCTCCCCGAACAGCGGGGTCGAACGCCACGATGGCGGCCCGGGTTCGACCGCCTTGGCTGGATGGCCGAAGGCCTCGCCCTACAACAGAAGTCCCACAACGCGCTGGAAGGCGTGCACCTGGCCTGTGGAGCGGCCTACCTCGCAATGTCGAAGGACGAGTGGGATTCGATGCTCGCCGTCTACCTCAAGAACACTTCCGAAGTGCCAGGCCAAGCGGGCCCATCCGCCGTCGAGGGGGCGCGATGACACGACCCCCTCATGCTGTTACAGGCGCAAGAACGGTGTGCTGCACGTGGGGCGTCGATGATCCCCGCCTGATCTCCCGATCACCGCCCGGAAAAGGCCGCCGACCCCGGTCACCGGACACTCGGCTACCGGGGCCCACGAACCGCAGGGCGGCGGCCCGCCAGGACTCGGTCATTCAGACCGCGATCGTCATACCCGCCGCGCGGGTCAACCCCACCCCTGGGCGGCGCGGCGGTCGGCATCGGCCATTCCCTGGTTGCCCTGACTCGCTGCCCGCGAGATCTCCGCGAGCATCGCCTGAAGAGCTGCCGCCGCCTGGTCCCAGTCGTTCTGGTGGGCGTGGTAGGCGACGGCGGCGTCGCCCTCCCATTCGGCGACGAGCGGCGCGAGGTATGTCTTGAGGTCATCGAGGGTGGTCCGCAACGCGGTGGAGGCCGAGCCGACCTGGCCGACCAACGCCTCGATCGGGCCGTGGTTGTAGGTGATCTGTCCTGAGGTCATGAGTATTCTCCCGATTCGAGGATGGGTGGTCAGATGTTCAGAGGCCCGGAGGCGCCGATTCTGCTGATGGCCTGCGCGGAGTCCTGATCAGCGGCGTCGAACGAGGTGCTGTTGACCCGCATAGTCTCCGAGATGCCCGCCAGGGCGGAGTTGAGCTTGGCGCTCTGCTGCTGCCACTCCGTCATGATGGTGGCGAACCGCGCCTGCGCCGCACCCCGCCACACAGATCCCCCGAGCTGCGACACCGAGTCCCGGACGTTCCCGAGTAGTCGATCGATCTCCATGTTGACCTCGTCGACCCGCCTGGCCGCGGTGTCCATGGTCCCGATGTGGGTGTTGAAACCGGCCATCTCGTCCTCCCCTTGTCGTCCTGCGGCCCCCTCGTGGGTCCGTCACAGTGTTCGACGCCGCTGCGACCGCGTTCGGTTCCCTCCTCATCGCCGGCCCGAGCAGCCTCAGACATCCTCGTGCAGTCGCAGTGCCGCCTCGACCGGAGCGGTCTCCGGCACGACGAAGGACAGCAATCGGGCCTGATCGCAGGCGTCCACCACTCGCTCGCAGTTGCGTCCACGAGCCAGAACCTCAGTCGAACCGGTGCCCGCCTCACGCCTCGCCCGTCGGAGGGCGGTCACCGCATCGATCACACGGGAGACCTCGTCGTCGCGCATCGAATCCCGGCGCGGGTCCCAGCGGTGGACGAGGGCCCGGTCGATCAGGGTCAGTTCCCCGCGTGTGCGTTCCACGAGACTCACCATGGTCCGGGCCTCGGATGCCTCCACGCACACGGCCCAGCGGGCTGACGAGGAGGGCAGAGCGTCGGCGGTCACCAGTGCGGAGCGGACGATCCGCGGAGCCACCCCCAGCCCCTCCGCCGCGGCGGCCAGCCGAGCGGATCGGGTGTTGCCCCACTCACTGGGAACGAGGAGCACCACCCCGTCGCCCTCCCCCGCCCCGCCCCACCGGAGTGCCCTGGAGACGGGCGCCGCCAGGAGTTCGTCCACGGGAACGGAGAGGCCCGCCACCTCGGTGCGATCGCGGTGGGTGCTCGCCACCGGATCGAGCAGACACCGGTCCGGGTGGCTAAGAGCGAGGGAGTCGACACGATCGGAACACTCGATCCGATCGCCCCCCGGGGGCAACGCTGTCCCGTAGACACCGGCGAGTACCGAGGTCGGCGTGACCGACGGGGAGAGGACGGTCGACGCCGACGCCGACGCCACCGCGAGTCCGGAGCACGAGAGGTCGACCGCGAGGCTCACTGCTACCCGGGTCATGGCAACGCCAGTGCGGTCTGCACCAGATGGACACCGCCGCTCCGGGTGACGAACCTGCCCCGACCCGCCGGCATGGGCGTGGGACGAACCCCACCGAGAAGCGGCCCCTCCTCCCTGCTCCCGGACATGATGAGGCCGGCGCCGCCTAGATCCCGGATCCTCCCGACGAAGGGGTCGTACAGGGCCCGAGACGAACCAGCACACCGCCGCGCGAGTACGACGCAGAACCCGATGTCGCGGGCGTGCGGGAGAAAGCGGGCCAGTGGGGTCAGCGGGTTTCCCGCACCCGTGACGACGAGATCGAGGTCGTCGACGACGAGGTGGATTCGAGGACCGTCCCACCACGACCGCGAACGGAGTTCCTCTGGAGTGACCTCCGCCCCGGGCATCCGCTGCTCGAGGATCTCCACGAGGTGCTCGACCATAGGCGCCAGCGCGGTCTCGGTGGCGGCGTACCCGGCGAGGTGGTCGCCCTCGACCTCGCCGAGCATGGTGCGCCGATAGTCGACCACGATGATCTTCGCCGACTGCGCGGTGTTGCCGGAGATCAGTCCCCGGGTGAGGGCTCGTAGCACGGAGGTCTTGCCACACTCCGAATCACCCAGCACCAACATCAGCGGATCGGCGTCCAGATCGGCGTAGACGACCTTCAGGTCGGATTCGTCCACCCCGAGTGGCACGCGTGAACGGGTACCGTCCGGTCCCGGTCGTGCCAGGCTCGCGAGCTGGCCGTACGGCAGGGTTTCCGGGAGCATCCTGACCGGCGCCGCGGTGACCGGACCCGCGAGTTCGCGCCACCGCTGCGCCAGATGCCGGGAGGCCGAGGCAGTGGCGTCGGCGATGCCCCCCGGGTCGACGAGCCCGTCGAGTCTGGGTTGGAAGATGAGCATGTGGTGTCGGTCCCGGGTCAGACCCCGTCCGGGGGAGGCGGGAACGGTCACCGCCGCGCGGCGGTCGATCATCGAATCCGTGGGATCGCCCAACCGGAGTTCGACACGCGTGCCGAGCGCGTCCCGCAGCGCCGGCCGGAGGTCGGCCCACCGGGCTGCCGACAGGACCACATGGACACCGTATGCAAGACCGTCCGCCGCGAGCCCCAGCACGACCTGCTCGAGATCCTCGACCTCCGTCCTGAACGCCTGCCAACCGTCGATCACCAACATGATGTCGGGGTACTCGGCGACTGATCGGCCATCACGCTGGACGAGTCTGCGGCGGGCCTGGTCGATCGAGGTCAGGCCCTGGTCACGGAAGACCGCTTCCCGCCGCTTGAGTTCGGCGTCGACCTCCGCGACCGTACGGCGAACCTTCTCGTCCTCGCCGCGCCGGGCGACTCCTCCGACGTGAGGGAGCGGGGAGATCGACTGGAGGGCCCCGCCACCGAGGTCCACGACGTAGACCGAGAGCCTGTCGGGCCCGGTCGTCGCCGCGGCGGCCAGGACCAGGGTGCACAAGGCGGTCGACTTGCCCGACCTCGTCCCGCCCACCACCGCCACGTTGCCGTCCGCCCCGGAGAGATCCACGGACCAGATGGCTCGGCGCTGCTCGAAGGGCAGGTCGACCTCCGCGAGAGGAAAGCTCCAACTCGGCGGGTCGGCGTCATCCGGGACCATCGGTTCTCTGCCGACCGCCGAGTCGAGGGCGGCTCCGGCACCCAGTGGCGCGAGCCAGACCTCGTGCGCGGGTCGCCCGTGGCCGGACAGCCGACCGACGAGAACGTCGAGCAGACTCGAGCCCTCCTCCTGATCGTCCCGACCGGCGTGATCGGCCGGGCCCCCTCGATCGGAGACGGAGTCGCTGGCCGGAGGGACGGGAGCGGCCACCGGCATGAACCAGGACGTGAATTGTCGCACCGTGGCACGGGCGACCGGTGCCGCGACGGACGCCCCCTCCCGCCGACGATCCTCCTGGTAAGGGCCCGAGACATAGGCGGCGTCGAAGCGCACCGGATCACCGGAATCGACCTTGAGGAAGCCAGCGCCCGGCGTGGCGGGCAGGTGATACGCATCGGTCACGCCGAGAACCGTGCGGGACTCCGTCGCGGAGAACGTCTTGAGTGCGATCCGGTAGGACAAGTGACTGTCGAGACCCCGCAGTCGCCCCTCTTCGAGCCGTTGGGACGCCAACAGGAGGTGGATGTGCAGACTGCGACCGAGCCTCCCGATGGTGAGGAACAACTCCGCGAACTCCGGCTTGGAGGACAAGAGTTCGGAGAACTCATCGACGACGATCACCAGAGCGGGCAACGGGTCCAGCTGGGCACCCCTCGCCCGCGCCGCCTCGTAGTCGCCGACCCCCGCGTAGTTGCCCGCCGCGCGGAGCACCTCCTGGCGCCTGTTGAGTTCCCCCTCGAGCGCGTCCCGCATCCGGTCGACCATGGTGATCTCGGCCTGAAGATTGGTGATCACGGCAGCCACATGGCACAGCGACTCGAGTCCGAGAAACGTGGCCCCACCCTTGAAGTCCACCAGGACCAGGTTGAGCGCGTCCGGGTCGTGGGTGGCGACGAGACCCAGGACGAGAGTGCGGAGGAACTCGGACTTGCCGGAGCCCGTCGCGCCTATACACAGTCCGTGCGGTCCCATCCCGCCATGCGCGGCCTCTTTGAGGTCCAACTCCACCGGCGCACCATCCGGGCTCACACCCACCGGGACGCGCAATCGATCACGTCCACCTCGTCGACGCCATGCCACCGCCGGATCGACCCTGGCCGCCGACCCGATCCCCAACAGGTCCGGTAGGCCCGGGACGCGCCTCATCGACGTGGAGCCGTCCGCGTTGGTCACGGTATCCGCGGGCCGGTATCGAGCGAGTGCCATGGCGAGTCGCTCCGCTTCCGGAAGGCTCATGGCGTCCGCGCGCGCGACCAACTCCTGCCCGGACTCGGTCCGCACCGAGGCGCCGCCGTCATCGTGGACCCGGACACACAGCCCGAGCCTCGTCGCGAGGTCGCGTAACTGACCGGCGCGACTCCCGGAGACCTCCAGGACGGTCACGCCGTCCAACCCGTCCTCCGCGACCAGACGCTCCGCGCCGTTGACACCCACACCGTCCACCACGACCACGAGATGAGGCTCCCCCGGCCGAGGCGTCGCGCCCGCCCCGAAGGACGGTCGGGCCGCGATCTCCTCGGCCAGCATCGCCTCGACACCGGCGAGGGAGAACTCGGTCAGTCGTACCCGTCCGCCGCCGTCCGTGTACGTCGGATGTGCGTGGTGCGGTAGCCACTTGAGCCACTCCCAGGCTCGACGTGCCTGCCCCTCGCTCGCGGCTACCGCGATGCGGACCCGGTCGGGCCCGTGGGTCACGGCGAGGCCCGCCAGCGCGGCCCGGGCAGCGGCGCGCACCACGTCGACATCGCCGTCCAGGGAGACGACGGCGAAGGCCCGCAGCTCCACTGCGACCGGCAAGCCGTCCACCACCGAGTGGACTCTGGCGAAACGCCTCATAGCCACCACCGAGACCGGTTCGAGGTCGTCCACCGGACCGGTGTCGGGCGCGGACAGTCTCGTCGCCAGCGACTGTCGTCCGGGACCCAGACGTGCAGTGAGGTAGTCGGCATCGCCCTCCTCCCGCTCCCACATCCGTGGGGTCCCCACCAGCGCGGGCAGTCCTGCCGGGTCCGGGTGCCTCCACAACGCGGCCCGCCGTTGCGCGGCCGCGATCTCGCGGACTTCTTCCCGGGTCTGCCCCAGGTACCGCAGGTAGTCCTTGCGCAGTTCGTCAGTCTCGCCGGTCTTGTTGCCGCCGGAC
Organism: Dietzia sp. DQ12-76; assembly: GCF_014145045.1. Taxonomy (NCBI): domain Bacteria; kingdom Bacillati; phylum Actinomycetota; class Actinomycetes; order Mycobacteriales; family Dietziaceae; genus Dietzia; species Dietzia sp. DQ12-76. The sequence continues at coordinate 8,918 of NZ_JAALDV010000565.1, read as the reverse complement.
AGGGTTCCGGCGAGCATGCCGACGGCGGACACGGCCATCATGACCGGGAAGAGAATGAACATCGGGTTGCGCATCATCCCTGTCCGCAGCATCACGACCACCATGCCGGCCACGGCGACGACCAGGATGATCGGGAGCACGATCTGGACGAGGGGCCGGGGAGTGGGCCGGGGCAATCCTGGCGGGGCCTGCAACTCGAGCTCGCCGGTCGGCACCACCGGGGGCTCGACTCGCTCGCCACGGGTGAAGACCACGTCTCCCATCCGCGCCCTCCTCCCGTGCTGATGCCCCGCTTGGTGCCCCGCCTGATGCCCGCCGTCGTGTCCTCCGGCCGGTTCCAGACCGGCCGGCCCCCACCCGGTCCCAGAGGAGGGCCCCCCACGAGTACGCCCCGCATTCGACAATGGTCGCCGTGTCGAAGCGCGATGTTAGGGCAGTTCACGTCGCGACGGGGACCTCAACCCACCGGGAGGACAGTGTCGGTGAGTCGGACGAGTGGAGGATTCTGGGGTGACGGGACAGAACGAGCTCCGGGCGGTGGCGTCCGGCGTCGAACCGCTGGACCAACGTCGGGTGTCGATCGTGTGCCGCACCACCCGTGTCGACCTGAGTTTGCCGGCCCACCTGGAACTCGTCGCCGTGATCCCAGAGGTCGTCGACCTGGTCCGGGATCGGATAAGGGCGGCCGCGGGACCCGCCTCGCACGTGGACGTGGACTCCGAGATGGGCGGCAGCGCGAACGGGTCATGGCAGCTCTCCAGGCTGGCGGGCGGGCCGCTGGCCATCTCCGAGACACTCGCCCAACAGCGCGTGCACGACGGCGAGATCCTCGTGCTTGACCACCGGCCCGTGCCCACACCGGCACCGCTGTTCGACGACGTTCTCCAGGGGCTGACCGATCCCGACGTCGCACGCTCCCGAATCTGGGGACGCCGCGACGCCGTCGCAACAGCCACCGCGGCGATCGCCGTGGCCGCGGCGGCCGCTGCCACCGCGCTCGTCACGCAGTGGCGGCACACCGACGGGATCCTGACCCCTCTGGTCGCGGCGCTGTTCGCCGCGGTCGGACTCGCGACGGTCCTCACCCTGCGGCGGTTCGATGCCCCCGGGTCGACTCACGCCGTGGCAGCGGCCGCCACGATCGGGTTCACGGTGATCGCGGCAGGCACCATCGGTGCGGCCCCGGTCGGAGCGGGGAGTGTGGTGGGTGGCCTGACCGCGGGATCCGTGGTCGCGGGTCTGTTGCGGTGCACCGTCTTCCGCCCGGCTCCCGGTCGGTCATACGGTCTCGCGGCGGGATACCTGGCCCTGACGCTGGTGACGGCCGTGGGGGCGATCTCCGCGACGGTCGCCGCGTACACCACCGTGCCGGTGCACGCCATCGGGGCCGGTGTGGTTCTCCTGGGCCTGCTCATCCTCACTGCCGCACCCGGCGTTTCGGTCTCGGCGGCCCGCATCCCGATCCCAGCGGTCCCGGCTCCCGGGGAGGACATCGATGTCGGCGAACTCGGCCACGTCGGTCGCGACGTGAACACGGGGCATCCCGACGATCTGCGGAGACACGCACCCCTCCCCACACCGGCAGCGCTCAGGCATCGCTTCCTCACCTGTCGCTCGTGGCTCACCGGCCTGCTGTCCGCTGGGGGCGCCGCATGCACGGCCGGCGCGCTGATCGCGTTGAGCGGCACCGGTGGATCCCCCGGATGGTCCGCTCCTCTGGCACTGGCGGTGATCGTGATGTTGGTGCTTCGCGGGCTGGGTTACTCCGATCGGGTCCATACCAATGTGCTTCTGGGGTCGGCTCTGGCCCTGGCGGCCGGTGTACTGATCGGGGCGGCGTTCACGCATACCTCGCCGATCGGAGTCGTCGTCCCCGCCGCTGCCGCGTTCGCCGCTGCTGTCGCCATCGCGGTGACGGCGCTCCCGCAGGTGGAGCTCTCCCCCGCCGTGCTGCGTGCGGTCGGGACGATCGAGGTGCTGGTGATCTGCATGATGGTTCCGCTCGCGGTCGGGGCCATGGACGTCTATTCGACCGTCCGTCAGCGATGAGACCGGTCGTCGCGCTCTCCCTCGCCACCACCGTGGCGATGCTGACCGCCCTCGGCGCGGGCGGTCCGTCAGCGGTCGCTCTCGAACGCCCCTCCATCGACGGCCCCCTGCCGGAGGTCGGCCCTATCGATCCCGTCGCCGCGGAGCCCGGTTCGTTGCGGTTCGGCGGTCCCTGCCGCACGACCGCCGCGGTCCTCGATCCGTCCGCCCCTCCCCCCTCCGCGACATCCGCCGACCTCAGCGCGGCCTGGATTCACGGAAGGGGCGAAGGGCAGGTGGTCGCCGTCATCGATACCGGTGTCAACCCGGGCCCCCGGCTACCACGCGTCCGTGGTGCGGGTGACCTCGTGCCCGGCCGGGACGGCACCGAGGACTGCGATGCGCACGGCACACTCGTCGCCGGGGTGCTGGCCGCGATCGAGGACGACTCGGGACACTCCGGCGTCGCCCCGGGCGTCGAGATCGTCTCCATCCGGCAGTCGAGCAGTGTCCTGAGAACCACTGAACGTTCATCCGACGACTCCGTGGTCGGATCAGGTGTCGGCACGCTGACGTCCCTCGCCAGGGCGATCCGCGCGGCTGTCGACGCGGGCGCGGGCGTGATCAACATCTCTGAGGTCGCCTGCGTTGCCGCCGGCACCCCGCTGGCCGACGAGACGCTCGGCGGGGCGATTCGCTACGCCGCCGTCGATCACGACGTCGTCCTGGTGGCGGCTGCGGGAAACGTCGGCCAGACCTGCGGAGACCAGAACCCCGATTCCCCCGACCCCACACGAGCCGGTGATGACGGCTGGGACGACGCGCTCACGGTGGCGGTACCCGCCTGGTACGACGATCACGTGCTGGCCGTGGGCGGCGTGGGACCGGACGGGGCCGCCGCGGACTTCTCACTCCGGGGCCCGTGGGTCGATGTCGCGGCCCCTGCGGTGGACCTACGCTCGGTCGGTGCGGACGGCGCGGGGGTGTCGGACCTCGTCGTGGACGGGGACGGAACCCGTTCCTCCATCAGTGGGACGAGCTTCGCCGCTCCGTTCGTGGCCGGCACCGCCGCGCTAGTCCGGCAGGCATATCCGGGTCTCACCGCCCGACAGGTGATCGCGCGGATCAAGAGCACCGCGATCCCCGCCGCCGGCGGCCGCGATTTCGCGGTGGGCCACGGGGTGGTGGACCCGGTGGCGGCGGTCACCGGGGTCCGTCGGTCCGGTCGTCCGGTGCCCGCGTCGACGACCATCGCCGCACCACCCCCGGACCCGCGGCACACCGGCGCGGGCGCGGGTGCGATCGTCGCGGCCGGGTCACTCACCGTCGGGGGTGCCATCCTGGTCGTGGTCGCTCTGACCCGAACCCGAAGCCTCCGCCACCACGACCACCGGCCCGGGTGCTGAAAGTCACGCCCGAGCGGACACCCTCACCGGATCCGCGCGCCGTCGTACCGCGTTAGCGATCACCCCACCGGGCCCGAGGCCTCGTCCACGACGGAGTGGAGGTCGTGACCATCCCGGCTGACCAGAGCGGAACGGCGATCCAACCTCGGGCCGGCGGGGAGTCTGTCGATGATCGCCCCGTCCACCGGAACCGGGGCGCCACCCACCCCGAGCACTGCAGCGGTTTCCTGATCTGGGACGTCGAACCGTACCCCCGCGTCGGTGACGATCGTCGTGACCGCGCCACGAGTGGACGTGCCACGCCCGATCGCCGTCACGAGCATCCCTCCGCCCGGGATCCCGACGACGTCGACAGCCGGCCCACCACCGTCCGCGCCGGCCATCGTCCGGGCCTCGGACTCCGAGGGGGCCGGGGCGCCGGCGACAACGGTCATCCGACGGGCCGCGGTCCCCTCCCTGCCGGAGTCCCGGACGCACAACACCGGGGAATCGCTGGTCGCGAGCACCGTCGGACGATCCGCGGGAAAGGCGTCGACGTCCAACGCGACCGATCGCGGAACGCCCATCCGGTCGGGCTCGACAGCCTCGACCGGCCCCACGGTCGAGGTGGAACGGATGACATCGGCCACCACCGGACCGACCTCCTGGACACCATCCGCCAACGCCACATAAGTCGCCCTACCCGAGGCCGTGTCCACGGTGAACACCTGCCCGATCCGCAGGGAGTCCAAACCGTAGTCCACGGGTCTGCCAGCCATCTCGATCTGCGGTCGCACCACCGGGTCGACCTCCGGCAGCGGGTCGATCAACGCGGCGGTGACCGGTCGCGGTGCGATGCCGTCCAGTCCGAGGATCGACAGGAGGTCACCGTCCGCCAGGTCGATCCTCGACCGGGTGCCGTTCCTCAGTAACCACCCCCTGCCGTCCTGGTCCGCCAGGACGATCTCGTCGCGCGAGATCTCGCGACCGGGCCCCACCGCTCCGTCACGGGCCACCACGCTGGTCGAGACGATCCGGGGGAGACCTCGGTCGGCGTCGGCGACCTCGTCGCACACCGTCCACGAGACGGCCGCCACCCCGCCCGCATCGCGGGGCGCCGGCAACGCGGACGGTGCTCCCGGGATGCCCACCAGGCCACCCCGCCGGGTCCCTGCGATATCCGAGTCCCGCACCGTTGTCGGTTCCGCGGGCTGGCCGGTCACCAGACGGGCCGAGGCGAGATTGAACACCGGGTGGACCGTGTCGCCGGCGCGGACATACATCTGGCCGGACTCCCGGCCCACCATGATCACCGCGCGTTCCACGTCGGGCATCGGATCGAGCAGAGCCAGGACCGCGGCACCGACGCAGCCGAGAACGGCGGCGGCCACACCGACCGCGAACCCTGTCGACTGGCGACGCAGTGGGTCATGAAGCATCCGGACGTCCCGGACGACCACCGCGAGACGGGCCCGGCGAGACAGGAATCGGTGTCCATCCACCTGGGCCCTGGTGGTCGGCTTCAGCGGCACGGACCGGTCCCTTCCACGATTGTGACGCCCCGCGGCGGCGGGTTCCGGGGGTAGGGTACGCCACGGTCCCGGCCCGGTGGCCGGGCTTCCCGGGCGGCCTTCCACGCCCTCGACCAGGCCTGGAGGAGGACCGATGATCACCCTTCGCGCATTTCCCGCGGTCGTGGTCGTCCTCGTCTCCTCGGCCGCGCTCGCGGTGATCTGCCCTCCGCAGTGGCAACCCTGGATACAGTTCGGCGTCGCCACTCTGGTCGCCGGTACGGTCACGGTCCGTCGTCGAGGACGACCGCTCTCGGTCCGCGGCCCTCGCTCGCGCCGTCTCCCCGTGGACGTCGTGGACCTCGTCTCCCCCGACTTCTCACTGGTCGGCTGCGTCGAGGGTCACCGGGTGGTGACGACAGGAGTCGAGATCTCCGCCGGTGCCCTCCTGACCACAGAGGTCGGCCGCGATGACCCGGCCGACTTCCGGGGAGTACGGCTCCCGCTGAGCGCTGTCGCACGCCAGCTGGATCAGGGCGGGGTGTCGCTCGAGGGGATCGACGTCGTGGTCCACGGACGGCGAGCCGCATCGGGTCCCGACGGCGACGTGTATGGCTCGCTCGTCGGTCCGCTGCCGCTGATCTCACACCGGCGCGTCCACCTCCTCCTCAGGTTCGACGTCTCCGAGTTGGCGTTGGCCTGCCAGGACGGCGCGGGGCGGGGCTCCCTCGCGAGTCTCATCACGGGGGCCACCGAGCGCCTGCGCCGATCACTGGTCCACCACGGCGTCCCGTGCCGGGTGTTCGACGCCACCGAGCTCGCCGAACGGTTCCTCGAGGCAGAGGTCGAGCCCACGGAAGGAACGGCATTCGTGGTCCGCCCCGGTGCCGGCCCGCGTGAAGTCGTGGACGCCCTCACCTCGGTGCGAGCGTCGGCGATCACCGAGGTGCTCCGACTCCGACGCGTGCCGGGACGCCACGACGTGGTCGACACGGTATCGAGCGTGTGGCTCGCGGGACTCACCCCGGGCGCGCTGCCCCCGTGTGCGGACTCATGCCATCCCCTGCCGACTCCGCGCGTGCTTCCCATCCCGGGTGAAGAACTCCCCGATGCGGTCGCCGGATCTCTCGTCCGACGGCGTCTCGACCACCTCGACGAGCTCGCTCCACCCGCCCACGGGTGCGGTCAGATCCTCGGCGCGACACGGGCGGGCGACGCGGCCGCCGTCCAGCTGGCCGGGCCCCACCTGCGCTCGGTGCTCCTCGCGGCCGGCTCCGCCGTGTGCCGCCAGGTGGCCTTCCGCGCGGTGGCGGCGGGATACCGGGTCGCAGTGGTCACAGACGTCCCGGACCGCTGGCGATCACTGTCGGCGATCGCCGACGAGACCAGGTACCGGATCGTTGCCGCTGACGCCTCTGATGTGGGCACACCGGTGGACGCGGTGTTCTGGGACGTCGGCGGTGCCCTCAGTGAGGGTCGGATCGACGCACTAGCCGGACCCGGTGGTCCTGACGTGACGCCACCGACCGTGATCCGGGTCGACGCCGACTGGGACCTGTCCTCGACCGGCGGGGCGACGACGTCGAACCCGCCCGACCTGGTGCTCGACGGCCGGATACCGGGATGGATCTCCGTGGAACCCCGTTCCGGGCCCACCCGGCGGGTGTCCGTGGTGACCGGCCCGGGCGAAGACGCCTTCGTCGGCACCGTACCGGGGCCGGGCCAGAGTCAGGCCTCGGCCGATCTCACACCCGCAGGTGCTGAACCTTCCGCCAGCCCGGATCGTCGGTGACCGTCAGGGTCACCTCGCCCTGGTCCCAGCCGGAGCAGGCCACGCGCAGCTGCTCGTGCGCGGGGGTCGTGGAGTCCACGTAGAAGTGCAGGAGCCGGCGGCCGTTGCAGCTCTCGGCGCCCACGCACTCGCCTGTGCCCTCCAGCCGGTCGACCAGGTGGTCCTCGAGGTCCCGCAGCCCGGGCAGTGAGCCCGACCCCGGCAGCCCACAGTCCTCGACATCCGTATAGGGCACGTGGACGGCGACGTGCCGGTCGAACTCCGGTGCCGAGAGCGCCACCAGGGGCACGCGCACCACGGCGACCATCGGACCCTGCGAGGTGTCGCCGTGCAGGATCTGCCAGGCCGGCTCCCCCGCCTCGTCGGTGTTCTCCTGCTCGATCTCCCGCAGGATCCCGGGCAGCGCGTATAGCGAGACCGCGTCGTCACCCGGGGCCGTGGCGTTGGACCGGATCGTGCCCACCCACGTCTCCACCGCGGCCTCGCCGCACATCGCGTCGAGCAACAGGTAGGCGGCGATCGAGGGATCGGATCCCACCAGTCCGGCGAACCCGGGATGGTGGACGGTCACGTCGGCCCGGGAGAGCCCCACGTCCACCACCACCTCCGCCTCGTCGAACCCCAGCCGCCGGTCGCGGAAGTGCATGGCGCGCCCGGGGACCGGGTCACGCAGGTCGGCGTATGTCCACTCGGAATCGTCGGGCGGGGCCTGGGCGAGCCAGCGGCGCGCCACCCCGCGCAGTTCCGGCACCCCGGCCGCGGTGACGGTCAGCCGGTGCGGATCACCCTCGGATGCGGGGACGAACTCCCACGAGAGACCGGGATCGATGGCCTCGATGAGCGAGGTGATCTCCGGGACCACCCGGCGGGCGTTCCCCGACTCGATCGCGGCGGTCGTACGACGACACCCGCCCTCGGACCACCACCGCCAGAAGGTGGCCACGGCCCGCTCCGAGCGCAGCCTGGCGGTCTCGATGCGGACGCCGGACAGGTCCATCGACCTGGAGAGTTGTCGGGGTCGTGCCGCGCCGATCGCCATCCGTTCTCCCTCCGTCCGTCACGGTCCGTCCGCCTCGTCTGAATCCAGTATCCGGATATCGCGCCTCTCGTGCCCGGAAGCGGCACACCCGGGTCCGGTTTCGGGTCGAGCATGCGGGTCGGCTCGCCGAACGCACAACGGGTGCGCGAGCGCGCCCACACTGGAAGAGTCTCGGGTATGTCCACGCCCCACGGATCCCCCGACGCCCAGGCCCCCGACGCCCAGTCCGGCCCGCGCGTCCTCGTCATCGGCGCGACCGGGTACATCGGCTCCCGCCTCGTCCCCCGACTGCTCGCCGACGGCGCCCGTGTCTCGGTCCTGGCGCGCACCCCCGCCCGGCTCGACGACGTGCCCTGGCGGGATCAGGTGACCATCCACGAGGGCGGACTGGGGGACGAGGCCGCGTTGACCGAGGCGCTCGCCGGCGTCGATGTGGCCTGCCACCTCGTCCACTCGATGGGCCACACCACCGACTTCGAGCGGGAAGAACGCGAGACCACCGAGGTCTTCGCCCGCGCCGTCGAGGCCGCCAGGGTGGGGCGCATCGTGCACCTGTCCGGGCTGCACCCGGAGGGCGAGACCGATCTGTCAACGCACCTGCGCTCGCGCGTCGAGGTGGGGCGGACCATGCTGGCCTCGTCCGTGCCCGCGTTGGTGATCCAGGCCGGGGTCGTGATCGGCTCGGGCTCCGCGTCCTTCGAGATGATCCGCCACCTGACCACCCGGCTCCCCGGCATGGTCACCCCGAAGTGGGTGAGCAACCGGATCCAGCCGATCGCCGTCCGGGACGTGGTCCACTACCTCGCCGCCGCCACCACGGTTCCCCTCGAGGGCGAGCTCGCCGATGGCCGCGTGATCGACGTGGGCGCCCCGGACGTGCTGACCTACGGGCAGATGATGCAGATCTACGCCGAGGAGGCCGGACTGCACCGCCGGCTCATGGTCCCCGTCCCCGTGCTGACCCCCAAGCTGTCCTCGCTGTGGATGGGACTGGTCACCCCACTCGAGACCGGCCTGGCCCGGCCGCTGGTGGAATCGCTGCGCTGCGAGGCGATCGTCCTCAACGACGACGCCGACGAGGTGCTCGGCGCCCCGCCCGGCGGGCGGACGAGTTACCGGCAGGCCCTGCGCGAGGCTCTGCGCGTGCCCCACGGCCCCGCCCG
>NZ_JAALDV010000564.1:2708-3071 GCF_014145045.1 Dietzia sp. DQ12-76 | reverse complement strand
CCCGCCAAACGAAGTTGAGAGTCACATATCGCTACTGTGTCACAGGGCCATGTTTGATAGTTATGAAACGCCTTCCCATCGGGTCTAATATCTATTGATACAGATTCCGGGCGAGAGGGTTTTTCGATGGCTGATCGGATCGGGACGTTGCTGAACCGTTCGGGTGATGGTGGCGAGAAGGTGCTCATCGTCAGCCGCGGGAAGGAGCGAACTCGGTTCCGGCGCCGGGACGAGTTGGACTGGAACTTTCGGGTGGAGTCGACGGACTCAGAGAACGTCGTCGAGGTAACGCCAAAGCCGAAGCCGGCTCGCCGGGCCTCGCGTCCGCGTGGGCAGCGGGTGGCGTACGTGCGGGTTTCGGCG
>NZ_JAALDV010000564.1:0-2698 GCF_014145045.1 Dietzia sp. DQ12-76 | reverse complement strand
CGAGGCGGTGGGGGAGTGCGACCGGGTCTACGTCGAGAAGCAGTCCGCACGCTCTCGTGCGGACCGGGTGAAGCTCGAAGAGTGCATCAGGTACCTGCGAGACGGTGACGAGCTGGTTGTCGCGTCGATGGACCGACTCGCCCGATCTCTGGTCGATCTCAAGCAGATCGTTGGCGAGATCACGGCCAAGGGCGCGAGTGTGGAGTTCGTCCACGAGCGGGCCACCTACGCCGCAGGCGCCCAGGATCCTCGAGCGGATCTGATGCTGTCGCTGCTCGGTGCGTTCGCCGAGTTCGAGAGGGCCATCATCCGGGAACGCCAGGCCGAGGGTATTGCCATCGCCAAGGCGAAGGGCAAATACAAGGGACGCAAACGCGTCCTGACCCACGAGCAGATCGAAAGGGCGCGAGCACGCGTCGAGGCGGGGGAGGGGCCGTCGGCGATCGCCCGGGATCTCGGAGTGGGTCGATCGACGCTTTACCGGGCATTGCAGCGCGATGCGCAGTGACGCAGCTCGTGACGCTCCTCCGGTGCGCAACAGCCTGGTGAGGAGGGGCCCCGAAGAGGGCCAGGGGCGGCCTGGTCTCGTCGTTTCTCGTTGAGTTCAGCGACCGCGGTAAGTCGCGAGCGCTGATGGAGAAGGGGGTTATACGCGGGAGGAGTTTTTGGGCGAGAACGGGAGTAGCGATCTACGTGCGTGGTAGTCGATCTTCTTGTCGCGCTGCCTGACGGGCAGGTCGACAGTTCGCTGGTCGTCGACTACTTCCTGGTCCTGCCAGTCTCTGGGCACGAAGTTGCGGATCAGGTTAAGACCAATGCCAGTCAAGCTCCCATCGGGGTTCTTCTTGGTCAGTTCCATCACCGTGGTTCTGACAATGCTCAGCGAATTGGTGACCGGAGCGTACATGGAGCTTTCGACGGCGGCCTCTCTCATGAGTACGACTTGTCCACGTTGCGCGGTGTACCGGCGGCGGGCTACCTGCCAGAGGTTTTGGACCGCATGGTAGATCGCAGTCGCCACCGCTAAGTCTTGGTCTGGGAGGCAACCGGTCATACTCAGGTGCCATTTCGGACCCTCTTTTGGGGCCTTCGGGCTCGCTGGCTTGTGCAGGTAAGTGTGCATGCGACCGGCATGGAGTTCGATCTCTTCCCCGCCGGTCTGGAGCGTCATCTTGGTGCTGTCGTCCAGCTGAACCATCGTCAATCCGTGCTTGGCGGCGTTGTAGAGAAACGATTCGTTGAGTAGGCGGTGTGCGCTGAACCGAAGCAGTAGTCGAACGGCGTCGACGGTGTTCTCGAACTCTTCATCAGTAGCGGCGATCGCTGCATCTCGTGGGTCACTTCCACCAAGAAAAACGAGCGCGACGTCTTCCCTATTGAACCCGTCTTCGAGGGCCTTTTCGACCTTGTCCTTGAAGGCCGAAAAGCTCGTCGAGGACGCCATACCGATCCATGGGCAGTCTGGTGCTTCCGCATGGGCAAAAAACATGCGTAGGACCATCTCAGCGGCGTGGTGGATGATCATTTCAGCTTCAGTCGCGATGTAGCGCTCCCGCTCGTCGTCCTCGGGGGGGCCGGTCGGTGGAATGCTCAGGCTTCCGATCTGGCGCTCGGCCGCGTAGACAGGCCGCAGTTGCTCCTGCGATAAGGCCATCAGTGACAGCGCTTCGATTCGTAACCGCAGAAAGGCTGCGGGGTCAGCGGTGTAGAACGTGGCATTCAGTTCTGGGTGTAACTCTTTCGCGAGCGGCTTGTCCGCAGACGATTTCTGGTGGCGCTTCTTGCTTGCCCGGTTGTTACGTGCCATCCCGCAATTGTGCCCACTACCTGTCACACTCCGGCATTGAATCCGGCTTCTCGGGTCATGTAGCTGTATGCCATGCTCCACCTTGCTGGAAACGTTCTCCCCAGTCTGGGATGCGTCAGCGGCGCGCGTTGGTATGCGTCGTGCTTCGCGCGACTCGCTGATGCGGCACAATCTTGCGAGACGCTCTGACCAGGATGGAGTGGGTATCGGTCCGATCATTGGCTGTTGCGCAGCAGGGGACCGTCAAATATGACGCCTGTAAAGACGGTCTGCAGTCTCGGCTCGGGTGCCTTCAGTGAAGCGGAATCTGGGTGACGAAACACGAGGTGAACCTGCATTTTCTGTCGCTGTCGTAGGCACATGCAACTCTTCACGGTGTGACCGGGATTGATGTCTTGAGGATTGGTAAGGGGCTGATTCCCCGCCGCTGGAAGAAGTCCATCATCACACTGATGGCTATTGCGATGCTCCTACTGCTCCCGGAGCTGGGCCAACGAGCGGCGTTGTGGGCAGGGGAGCAGTATGCTCAGCGGCTTTCCCAAACGGTTGAATATGCGGGGCTGTTAGATATGGAACTGCCCTAGGGCAGATCAGGGCCGCAGCCAGCGGAACTGACGGACCGCACGCCGATAGCTCCTGACCCCGGTAGGATTCTGCCTGTGGCGTTCGAGAAGTTCCCAGACCCGATCGCCGAGTCCATCGGTCAGTTTCAAGTCGTTGCCTCGGACGGTCAGGTTCAAAGCCCGCAGCGGACCGGCGTGCTGCGGTTCAGCGAGAACCGCGCCAGTCTTGAGGTAAGTCCAGGATTCACTCCGACGGTGAAGTGGACTGAACAGCCAAACGGAGGCTGGGTCGGGAGCCCTAACCCCGGTGTTTCATGGGGATCTGCGG
>NZ_JAALDV010000061.1:0-2993 GCF_014145045.1 Dietzia sp. DQ12-76 | reverse complement strand
GGTCTCGCCCACCGCGCCCCGGCCCGAGTCCTGGCCGGTGTTCCCGTCCCGTCCGGTGTCCCCGGCGTCCCGACTGGCCGGCAGGACGGGCATCGCGAACGGGTCGCTCACCGGTGGCGGCCACGGCTCGCCGCGCTCCTTGGCCAGCTCACCCGGGGTCTTGACGGGCGGCCGGGTCGACGGGACACGACCGGAGAAGTCGTCGAACTCCGTGATCCTCGGACGCTTGACCACATCCGCGAACAGACGCTCGAGGTCGTCCTGGCGGAGTGTCTCCTTCTCGAGCAGCTCCGCCGCGATCGCGTCGAGGACGTCCCTGTTGGACTCGAGGACCCGCCACGCCTCGGCGTGTGCGGCGTCGATGATCCTGCGGACCTCGTCGTCGATCGCCTTGGCCACCTCCGGGGAGTACTCGGAACCCGCGCCGCCGCCGCGTCCGAGGAAGGGGTCCCCGCCCTCGCCGCCGTACTTGACCGCGCCCAGCTTGGAACTCATCCCGTACTCGGCGACCATCGTGCGGGCGATACGGGTGGCCTGTTCGATGTCGGAGCTCGCGCCGGAGGTCGGTTCGCCGAAGACGTACTCCTCGGCCGCACGGCCCCCCATGGCCATGACGATCCGCGCGATCATGTCCGCACGGGTCATGAGGGACTTGTCGTCCTCCGGGACGACCAGGGCGTGACCACCCGTCCGGCCGCGCGCGAGGATCGTGACCTTGTGGACCGGCTCCAGATCCTCCATCGCCCACGCGGCCAGGGCGTGCCCTGACTCGTGGTAGGCGGTGACCTTCTTCTCGTGTTCGCTGATCACGCGGTGCTTGCGACGAGGACCGCCCACCACCCGGTCGGTGGCCTCCTCCAGGATGTCGGTCGAGATCTCGTCCCGCCCCATCCGTGCCGCCAGCAACGCGCCCTCGTTGAGTACGTTGGCCAGGTCGGCGCCGGACATGCCGATCGTGCGCCGGGCCAGCGACTTCATGTCGACATCGGCGGCCAGGGGCTTGCCCACCGAGTGGACGGCGAGAATCGACTCGCGCCCCCGCAGATCCGGGTTGGTCACCGGCACCTGGCGGTCGAACCGGCCGGGGCGCAGCAGGGCCGGATCGAGCACGTCGGGCCGGTTCGTCGCCGCGATCATGATGACCGTCTCGCGGTCGCTGAACCCGTCCATCTCGACGAGGAGCTGGTTGAGGGTCTGCTCGCGCTCGTCGTGTCCGCCGCCCGTCCCGGAGCCGCGGTGCCGGCCGACCGCGTCGATCTCGTCGACGAACACGATGCAGGGCGCGTTCTGCTTGGCCTTCTCGAAGAGGTCGCGGACTCGCGAGGCGCCCACGCCCACGAACATCTCCACGAAATCCGAGCCGGAGATCGAGAAGAACGGGACGCCGGCCTCACCGGCCACGGCGCGCGCCAGCAGGGTCTTGCCCGTCCCGGGCGGCCCGTAGAGCAGGACGCCGCGGGGGATCTTGGCGCCCAGCCGCTCGTAGCGGGCCGGGTTCTGGAGGAAGTCCTTGATCTCGTTGAGCTCCTCCACCGCCTCGTCCTCACCCGCGACGTCGGCGAAGGTGGTCTGGGGCATGTCCTTGGTGAACTCGACGGCTCGCGACTTGCCGACGCCGAACAGGCCACCCTTGCCCCCCTGCATCCGGGACATGAAGTAGAACAGCAGCCCGAAGAGGATGAGCATGGGCAGCAGGAACGACAGCATCTGGGTGAGGAACCCCTGCTGCGTCACCGTGGTGTCGAAGTTCTCCGGCTCGGCGGCGGCGATCCGGTCGAAGATCTGTTCCGCCGCTCCCTCCGGGTACTTGGCGAGCACCTGGTCGGTCTCGTCCGCACCCTCCTCCGGGGTGATGGGCGACTCGAGGGTGAGACGGAGCTGCTGCTCCCGGTCCTCGATCGTCGCCTCCCGGATGTTGCCCGCGTCGATCTGGGCGAGCGCCACCGAGGTGTCGACCTCGGTGTACCCCCGTTCGTCGTTCGCGAAGAACGAGAACCCGACGATCGCCAGGATGATGACGCCCGCGATCGCCACGTTGCGGAAGACGGTGTTGCTCTTGCGTTCCATTCGGTCCTCGGATGCGAAGGACAGCCCTACCGGTCGGCGGGCCTGGTGGTGCGCGACGTCCTGCGCGATGTCATGAGCTCGGTGCCATGAGCTCGGTGTCATGAACTCGGTGTCATGAGCACAGTCGCGCGCGACGTCGTCTCTGTCGCACCAGGCTACCTGCGAAGCGCGACACCCGACCGGGTTGATCTCCGTGGGCGGACAGGGCGGCGGTGTCGTACCCGCCCCGTACCATCGGGACCGTGACCACCCCCACACCGTCCGCGTCCCGGGCCGCAGAGGACGTGCGTTCCGGTAACGGCACCGCTACCGAGGCGCTCAACTCGGCCCTGGACCGGATCACCCGTCTCGACCCGGCCCTCCGTGCCTTCACCACTCTGCTCGGCGAGGAAGGCAGATCGGCCGCGGCCGCCGTGGACGCCTCGGATGAGACCGGACGGTCCGGGCTGCCCCTGGCGGGGGTCCCCCTGGCCATCAAGAGCACGGTGACCCTCGACAACCCCGTGATCACCCCGCTTCTCGCGGCCGGCGCGATACCGGTGGGCATCACCGCCGCGCCCCAGCTGTGCACGTGGGGGATGACGGACTCGGAGGAGCACGGAATCACCCGCAATCCGCTCGACGAGTCCCTGTCCGCGGGCGGGTCGTCGGGGGGATCGGCCGCGGCGGTCGCCTCCGGCATGGTCCCGCTGGCGGTGGGTGACGACGGGATGGGGTCCCTACGGATCCCCGCCGCCGCCTGCGGCATCGTGACCATCAAGCCCGGTCCGGGGGTCGTCCCCACCCGGCTCGCCGGCGACAACTGGGGCCGGCTGGCGGAGTCGGGCCCCCTGGCCAGGACCGTCGAGGACACGGCGCTGGCCCTGTCGGTGATGGCCGGGCGACCCGAGTTGGCCTCCGTCGGACCCGTACCCGGTGAGACGCGA
>NZ_JAALDV010000563.1:326-1235 GCF_014145045.1 Dietzia sp. DQ12-76 | reverse complement strand
CCGCCGCGCGCACCGATCCGGACCGGGACCTGTCGGCGCGGGCGGCCGCGGTCGCCGACCTCATGCGGGGCCGGCGCACCACGATTCTCACCGGCGCGGGGATCTCCACCCCCTCCGGGATCCCCGACTACCGCGGCCCCGACTCCCCCGCCCGGACCCCCATGACCTTCCAGCAGTTCGTCGGTGACCCCGGGTTCCGGCGCCACTACTGGGCCCGGAATCACCTGGGTTGGCGACACATGGAGGCCGCCCGGCCCAACGCGGCCCACGCGCTGCTGGTCGACTGGGAGCGCCGGGGGCTGGTCCACGGCGTCATCACCCAGAACGTCGACCTGCTCCACCTCAAGGCGGGCAGCCGCCGGCTCGTGGACCTCCACGGCACCTACGCCGTGGTGACGTGCCTCGACTGCGGGCTGCGCCAGAGCAGGTGGGCACTGCACGAGGAGCTCGACCGCCTCAACCCCGGGTTCGCGGAGCGGGTGGCCACACGCGGCGCCATCGAGGTCGCCCCGGACGCGGACGCCGTTCTCGCCGACACCGCGGACTTCCGCATGGTGGACTGCCGCCGGTGTTCGGGAGTGCTCAAACCCGACATCGTCTACTTCGGGGAGAACGTTCCGGCGCACCGCGTGGCCGCGGCCAACGACCTGGTCGACGAGTCCGACCTCGTCATCGTCGTCGGGTCCTCTCTCACCGTCCGGTCCGGGTACCGGTTCGTGCGGCGTGCGGTGACCACCGGCACGCCCGTGGTCGTGATCAATCGCGGCCACACCCGGGCGCACTCAGAGGCCACCCTGACGATCGACGGCGACTGCGTGGACGTGCTCGCCCTCGTCGACCAGGCCCTGTAGAGACAAGGCCCTGTAGCGACCAGGCACTCCGGCGAGGTCTAGAGCGCCACCAGGTCGT
>NZ_JAALDV010000563.1:0-254 GCF_014145045.1 Dietzia sp. DQ12-76 | reverse complement strand
TCCCGCCGTACCTCTGCCCGCGGCGCGGTCGGCCAGTCGCGAGCGCACCTCGATCGAGTCGTACTGGGCGATCCCCCTCGCGACGGTCTGACCGGCGGGATCGCGCATCTCGATCACGTCGCCGAAGTGGAACAGCCCGTCGACGCCGGTCACACCCGCCAGCAGCAGCGAGCGCCGCGACCCGGTGACGGCACGCACCGCGCCGTCGTCCAGGATCACCGAGCCCCGCGCGTCGGCCGCGTGGCGGACCCAGA
>NZ_JAALDV010000060.1:0-8531 GCF_014145045.1 Dietzia sp. DQ12-76 | reverse complement strand
GGCCGACCGGTCAGACCCGACCCGCCGACCCCGCATGCGCCAGCCCGCGCTCGACCGTCGCGGCGATCGACGCGGCGACGCCCTCCGGATCGTCCGACATCGGAACGTGTCCGTCCGCCGAGATCTCCACTCTGGCCTGGGGGAACAGCCTCGACGCCAGGGAGACCTGACGGACCGGGAGAACCAGGTCGAACCGGCCCCACCGGATGGTGATCGGAAGCTCCTCGTCGACCGGCGCGGAGAACACGAAGGTGCCGCGGTCCGCGCGGTCCAGCACCGTGTTGCTGACGATCGCCTCCCCGTCGATCGCCGCCGCCTCCGCCGGATACCGCCACGGCCGGGCGCAGAACGCCGCCATCATCACCGCACGGCCCGCGGCCCGCTCGGTCACGACGGGGATGTGCCGTCCCAGCTTCGCGGCTCCCCGGCGCAGACTCCGGAAGACGGTGATCGTGTACCGCCACTCGGCCTCGGAGCGGAAGAAGCCGGCCGGGGAGAGCGCGGTGACACTGTCCACCAGGCCGCGGGCACCCAACTCGAGCGCGATGAATCCGCCGAGCGAGTTCCCGGCGACGTGGGGGCGCTCCCCGGCGGGCACGAGCTGGGCGATGAGTTCTGTCAGTTGGTCGATCATGTACTCGAGCGCGTCACCTGCCTCGGGCAGATCCGCTGACCTCCCGTGCCCGGGCAGGTCCACCACGACCACTCGGTACCGGTCCGCGAGCAGCGGAACGACCGGGTCCCACGCGTGCGCACGGTGGCAGACACCGTGCATGAGGATGATCGTCGGTCCGGAACCGGTCACCTGGTGATACAAATCCATGCCGGCAGTATCCCTCACAGCGGTAGATGACGCCCCACGACCGCTCGGGATCGTGCTTACATCTCCCATGCGACCGAGGGGACCAACTGGTCAGGGGGCACGACGTGGACACTGTGGCAGGCGAAGTGACGGCGAGGCATCCGGCGCCGCGGGGGCCGGCGCGGTCCGGGGCGGCGAGGGGGCAGACGCCGTCCGCGGCGGCGAGGGGGCCGGCGACCGCAGGGTTGGCGACGCAGTTCCGACCCATCCTCCTCCGACTGGACCTGCTGGTACGGCGGCAGAACACCCAGTACGCGCTGAGCCGCGCACAGACCTCCATCCTCTACACGCTCGCCAGCCACGGACGGTTGCGGATGAGCGACCTCGCCCGGTTGGAGAACGTCAGGGTCCCCACCACCAGTAATTCGGTGAACGTGGTGGAGGGTATGGGCTACGTGGAGCGCGTGCGGGACGAGTCCGACGGCCGTGGCGTCTGCGTGCAACTCACCGACCTCGGACGGGCACGGATCGACCAGGTGCTCGAGGAGCGCGACCAGGACTTCGCCGCCCACCTGTCGCTCTTGTCCTCGGAACACCGGGAGTCGCTGTCCGCGGCGGTTCCCGCCCTCAACGCGCTGCTCGACGCCATCGACAGCACCGGAACCGTGCACTGAACCACCCGTCGTCGACTCCATCGGGATCTCCCACCGGGCCGGTCGGGCGTCTACCCTCACCGGGCATGGGCACAGTCATGATCACCGGCGCCTCCCGTGGGATCGGCGCGGCCACGGCCAGGGCGCTCGACGCCGATCACGAGCTGATCCTGGTGGGCCGCGACGCCGACGCCCTGGCTTCCGTGGCACGCACCTGCCGGTCCGCCCGGGTGGTGACCGCGGACCTGACGACGCCCGAGGGCGTCTCGGCGGTGGCGGACGGCGTCGCCACTCTCGACGGGGTGATCCACTGTGCCGGGGTGGCCGAACTGGGGCGGATCGACGAGACCGATGCCGCCCAGTGGCGTCGCGCGTTCGAGATCAACGTCCTCGCCGTGGTCGAGCTCACCAGGGTGTTGCTCCCAGTCCTCCGCGCGGTCCGCGGCCACGTCGTCGTCATCAACTCCGGCGCGGGGACCACCGCCAAGCCGGGCTGGGGCTCCTACAGCGCCTCGAAGTTCGCACTCCGTGCCGTCACCGACACGCTCCGCGGCGAGGAGCCGGCCCTCCGTGTCACCTCGATCCATCCCGGCCGGGTGGACACGGACATGCAGAGGGCGATCGTCGCCGCCGAGGGCGGGGCGTACGATCCGTCGGACCACCTCACACCGGACTCCGTGGCGACCGCGGTGCGTCACGCGCTCGATTCGACACCCGACGCCCACCCGACCGAAATAGTGGTTCGACCTCGACGTCACTGAGATCCCCTCGACCCGGTGGGGCCACGTGCGATCCCTCGCCGGACCGGCGCGAATGTCGTATCGTCCAGCACCATGGTCGGCTCCGACACCCCCTTGCGCATCACCGTCGTCGGTGCCGGCGTCGTCGGGTGTTACCTGGGCGGCAGACTCGCGCGCCACGCGGACGTGACCCTGGTCGGGCGTCCTCATGTCCTCGACCCGATCCGTGCGAGCGGACTCACCGTGGAGTCCGGGAAAGGCGTGGACGACCGCATCCACGTGCCGTCCGAGGCGCTCACGCTCGCCGAGACGCCGGAATCCGTCCGCCGCTCTGACGTGGTCCTCGTGTGCACCAAGGCGGGTTCCTCCGCGGCCGCCACCGCCGAATTCGTGCCGTTCCTGCGTCCCGGAACCCTGGTGGTGGGCTTACAGAACGGCCTGCACTCGGCCGATTCCATCCGCGACGGCGTCGGCTCGAACCCCGTGATCGCCGGGGTCATCCCCTTCAACGTGGCCCGCACCGGGCCCGCCACCTACCGGCGGACCAGCACCGGTGAGATCCGGATCGCCGAACACCCCCTCGCCGCCCCGCTCCTCCGGGTGATGGAGGAGGCCGAACTCCAGGTGCGGGCGACCGACGACATCCAGGCGGTGCTCCACGGCAAGGTCCTGTTGAATCTCAACAACGCGGTCCAGGCGTTGTCCGGACTTCCTCTGCGGGACGAACTCGTCGATCGTGACCTGCGCAGATGCGTCGCGCTCTGCCAGCGTGAGGCGATCCGGGTCTTCACCGCGGCCGGGGTGGTGCCCCGGGTACCCATCGCCGTGCCGGCCGGCATGCTTCCGTTCGTCATGCGGCTGCCGACGCCGGTGTTCCGCACACTCGCCAGGACGATCATGCGGGTCGATGCGGACGGGACGTCGTCGATGAACGATGACCTGGTCCGCGGACGGCCGACCGAGATCGACATCCTCCAGGGAGAGGTCGTCCGGATGGGCCGGCGGCTCGGGGTCGCGACGCCCGCGTGCGCTCACATGGTCGAGTTGGTTCACGAGGCCGAGCGGGCAGGACCCGACCGACTCCGGTGGACGGGCGCGGCGCTGCTCGCGGAGTTGCAGCGGGCGCGGCGACGGGCACGACGGCTTGCGCGGATGCAGTTCAGATAGTCGAACCGACCCACCTGTCGACCGCCGCATGTATTCGGATGACAGGTGGCGAGACGGCAGACGGTCGGACGACAGAGGGCTACTCGTCGTACCCCAGGGAGAATGCCGCCTCGAGGTCGTGCTTGGACAGCGCGCGGAAGGCGATGTGCGTCTCGGTGTCCACCACACCGGGGACCTTGTTGAGGCGGTCGGAGACGATGTCGGCCACGTCCTCGTTACGGCGGGCCCGCACCAGCACGATGAGGTCGATGGTGCCCGTGACCGAGTACACCTCGGAGACGCCGTCGATCTCGGCGATCTCTTCGGCGACCTCGGGGATGCGCGCCGTCTCGGCGTGGACGAAGACGATGGCGGTGATCATGTCAACCAAGGCTAGTCCAGCTGACGCCGCCCCGCGGCCAGCGTCTCGCGTCCTGTGCCATGGGCTGATCGGGCGCGTTCTGTGAATCCCCGTCGCGTTCTCGGCGACCCGCTCTCGGGCGATACGTCACAGGACTCGCCGGATCGAGCAGGCGACGCGCGCCAGCCAGCCCGCGCTGCCGGGACGCACAGTCCAAGCCGGCCGGCCCGGACCCGAGCCCGCCTCGACTCAGCGCATGTTCTCCGGGGTCCAGTAGGCGCGCATCGAGGCGACCTTGCCCTGCTCGTCGTGGGTCATCAGGTCCCAGACGTTGATCGTGGCGCTGGAGTTCTCGTCGAAGTGCGTGGTGATCTCGAAGTTGAACAGCAGGTCGTCCCCGCACACCCGCGCCTCGAGCACCTCGCCCTCGATCTTCAGGGCCACCACGGACGAGTAGAACTCGCGGATGGCCGCCTTGCCCTCGTGCACCGTGCCGTTGCCGACCGGGTCCTCGACCGTGGCGTTCTCCGCGTAGAGGTCGAGAACAGCCTCGAGGTCGCCCGCGACCAGCGCGGCGATGTAGGAGTCTGCGGTGGCACGAATCTGCTCAGGGGAAGCACTCACGGCGGTGGCCTTTCGGTGAGACGTCGGGTCCACTCGAGCCTAGAACGTGTTCTCGTCACGAGGATCGGTACGGGGCAGCGAATGAAAATAATGTGACTTGCGCCACACCCACCGCGGGCCTACGCTCCGTTCACCAGAGAGCAGGACGTCCATCCGGCCCGGGAACGGGGTACGCCATGTCCACACCGAACGTCTCGGCCAAGAGCTCGGACGAGGAGTCCTTCCACACCGGGCGGGTGGTGATCATCTCCCTGGTCGCAGCGCTCGGCGGGTTCCTGTTCGGATTCGACACCGCGGTCATCAACGGGGCGGTGGACGCCGTCCAGGAGTCGTTCGGGATGAATGCCGGGCTCACCGGGTTCGTGGTCTCCTCGGCGCTGCTCGGATGCATCGCCGGTGCGTACCTCGCGGGCCGCCTCGCCGACCGCTGGGGACGTACCCGCGTCATGGTCCTGGCGTCGGCGTTGTTCACCGCGAGCGCACTCGGGTCCGGGCTCGCATTCGGCCCGTGGGATCTCATCATCTGGCGCGTGGTCGGCGGGCTGGGCGTCGGCGCCGCCTCGGTCATCGCTCCGGCCTACATCGCGGAGGTGGCCCCGCCCTCGATCCGCGGTCGCCTCGGTTCCCTCCAACAGCTCGCGATCGTCTCCGGCATCTTCGTGGCCCTGCTCTCCGACGCCTGGCTGGCGTCCGTGGCCGGCGGCGCGATCGAGGAGCTCTGGATGGGTATCCAGGCCTGGCGCTGGATGTTCCTCACCGAGCTGGTGCCCGCCGTCACCTACGGGGTGCTGGCACTCATGATCCCCGAGTCCCCCCGCTATCTGCTGGCCAAGGGGCTGGTCAGCGAGGCGAGAGACGTGCTGCGCACCATCCAGTCGAGCGGCGTCGACAACCGGATCACAGAGATCCGCGCAACGGTTCGCCAGGAGAGGAAGCGGTCCTGGCAGGACATGCTCACCCCGGGTGGCCGGAACCTCCTGCCGATCGTGTGGATCGGCGTCATCCTGTCGGTCTTCCAGCAGGCCGTCGGCATCAACGTGATCTTCTACTACTCCACCTCTCTGTGGCAGTCGGTCGGCTTCACCGAGGCGGACGCGCTCACCCAGACCGTGATCACCTCGGTCACCAACATCGTGGTGACGATCGTGGCCATCGCGCTGATCGACAAGATCGGCCGTCGCAAGCTGCTCATGACGGGATCGGTGGGCATGACCGTCTCGCTCGCGGTGATGGCCGCGATGTTCAGCACCGCCACGATGGGCCCGGGGGCCGACGGCGAACTCGCACCCCAACTCGGCGACACCCAGGGGCTCGTCGCGCTGATCGCCGCCAACGGCTTCGTCGTGTTCTTCGGTATGTCGTGGGGCCCGGCGGTGTGGGTGCTGCTCGGCGAGATGTTCAACAACCGCATCCGCACGGCGGCGCTCGGTCTGGCCGCCGCCGCCCAATGGTTGGCGAACTTCGCGGTCTCCACGGCGTTCCCGCCGATGGCCGAGTTCAGCCTCACGTTCACCTACGGCTTCTACGCGGTGTCTGCGCTGCTGTCGTTGCTGTTCGTGGCCAGGTTCATCCCCGAGACCACCGGCCGCTCGCTCGAGGACATGGAGTAACCGGGCCTGTCCCCGCCTCCGAACGGGCGGGTCGGATGACCCGGTCCTGGCGGGCAACCGGGGGTGTCAGGCCGCGTCGTCGGGCGTCCGGACCGGGCAGAACAGGTCGGTGCGCAGAGTCGCGGGATCGATGTCCGGCGAGGGCTCGGTGACGTACGACTCCCAGAAAGGTGTCGCCGGGGCCCGCCCCAGGGAGCCGATCTCACCCATGAATTCCTGCCACGCCTCACCCAGCCCGTCGTAGGAGCCGAGGTGACTCGTCGCGGCGACCTCGCCGGCCGGGAGTTCGGATGCCACGACGCGCATCGCACCCTCCTCCGGCTCGCCGGCGTGCTGTTCGGGCAGCGGTTCGGCCAGCGGGAACCCGACCTCCAGATCGGCGTGGGGTTCCGGCTCCTCGGCAATCCTCGTGTACAGGGCGAACGCCGCGCCAGCCGGCCTCACGTCCGCGGCGAACAGCGCGGGGAACGCCGTGTCGAAGAACTGAGCGATGGTGGCCATGGGCACGGCCGTCGCCCGGACCACCGCCGTGGGGACCGCGGGCGCGCTGATCAGGCGGACGCCGTCCACGGGTTCCGGACCGAGGTCGGGGTAGCTGCGGGGCGGATCGTGCGGCTGGTCGCGAGGCGGGATCGGGGACGACGACATCATGAGTCCTCCTCTGGCGTCGGTGTTGCTGCACATTGTGCTCCTGCCCCCGGAGCCAGGGACGGGTTTCCGTCGGGGGCACGCCGGATGCACCGTCGCGGCCCTGCGGGGACACTGGGAGGCATGTCGACATTCCGCCTCCGCACTCCGGACCGCACCCTCGATCTGGGCGAGTTCGACAACGCCCAGGAGGCGCTCGAGCACGCCGTGACGCTCCAGCCCGACGCCCGTCCGGTCAACGGCGACCTCGAGGTGCTGGTCGGCGAGGAATGGCATTCCGTGGCCACGGAGGGCGACATCTCATGACGCCCCTCGCGGTGGGGTCCGTCACCCAGTGCGCCACCTGCGGGGCCGAGCGCGCCGAACCCCTGCCTGCGGTGTGTCCGATCTGTGCCGATGATCGGCAGTACGTCCCGGCCGGCGGCCAACGCTGGACCCACCCCGGGGAGTCCACGGCGCGTGGCGCGCGGATCGAGTTCACCGAGCGCGAGCCGGATGTGATCAATCTGGTCCACCGGGACTGTCCCGGTATCGGGCAGAAGCCGGCGCTCATCCGCACGGACCACGGGAACGTGATGGTGGAGGCACCGAACCACATCACCGAGGAGGCTGTCGCCGCGGTACGCGGGTGGGGTGGGGTCTCCGCCATCATCGCCTCCCACCCGCACATGTACGGGGTCCAGTCCCTGTGGTCCGCGGCGTTCGACGACGCCCCCGTCTACGTCTCCGCCCCGGACGAACACTGGCTGGGTCTGCGGCCCCGGAACACCGTGGTCTGGGGCGGCGGCCACGAGGGCGACGAGATCGAGATCCTGCCCGGTGTCCGCGCCTCGCAACCCGGCGGCCACTTCCCGGGCAGCGCGGTGGTCCACTGGACGGCGCGCGACGGCCGGGGGGTGCTGTTCACCGGCGACACCATCGGCACCGTCGCCGACCCCCGCTGGGTCACGTTCATGCGCTCGTTCCCCAATTGGATGCCCCTGTCCGGGGCGGTGGTCCGGCGCATCGCCGACCACGTCTCGCGCTACGACTTCGACCGGATCTACGCGAACTTCGGCGGCTGCGTCCCCCACGAAGCCGACGACGCCGTACAGCGCTCGGCCGAGCGCTACGCCGAGTGGGTCGACGGCGAGCACGACCACCTCACGTAAAGGGCCGGTGCGGGATACGCCGGGATCCGCGTCGGGAGGCCCGGCGGGTCATAAGGTGGGCACCCATGGAGGAGCACAGAATCATCCGGCTCGCGGGTCGCCACGTCGATTTTGTCGCACTGTCCTGGGGTCCCGAGAACGCTCCCCTCGCGGTGCTGCTGCACGGGTACCCCGATTCGCCCCATTCGTGGCGGGAGGTGGCCCCGGGTCTCGTCGAGGCGGGCTACCGGGTGGTCGCCCCGTTCACCAGGGGTTACGCGCCCTCCGGCGTGCCCACCGACGGGTCTTACCACATCGGCAGTCTGGCGCACGACGCGATCGAGCTGCACGCGTTGCTCGGTGGTGACGACCGGGCGGTCCTCGTCGGTCACGACTGGGGCGCGCTCGCCGCTCACGCCGTCGCCGGGCTCGTGGACCAGCCCTACCGCCGCATCGTGACCATGGCCGTACCCCCGCCGGCCGCGTTCATGTCGCGGGACGGTGGCACCCTCGCCTCCGTCTCCAGGTTGCTCAGGCAGGCGAGGATGAGCTGGTACATCGCGTTCCAGCAGCTGCCGGTGCTCGCGGAACGGTCACTGCCCACCGTGGTCCCCCTCCTGTGGCGCCGGTGGTCGCCCGGTCTCGAGGCCGGCCCCCACCTCGACGCGGCGTGGTCGGCGATCGAGACCCGGCGCACCGAGGTCCTCCGCTACTACCGCCACGCGGCCCGTCCGTGGACGGTGCCCACCCAGCAGGCCGCCGCCCAGCGAGCGATGCTGCGCCCGACCACGGTCCCGATGCTCTACCTGCACGGACG
>NZ_JAALDV010000562.1:225-4688 GCF_014145045.1 Dietzia sp. DQ12-76 | reverse complement strand
GTGGCCGGCGAACGGCAGCTCGGCGGTGGGGGTGAAGATCCGCACCCGGTAGTCGGCCCCGGCCGAGGTGGGTGCGAGAAGGAAGGCGGTCTCGGAGAGGTTGGTCCACCTGGCGATGGTCGCCATCTGCGTGTCGGACAGTGCGTCCGCGTCGTGGACCACGGCCAGGGGGTTACCCCGGAACGGGACGGGGGAGAAGACGTCGACCTGCGAGAACCTCATTCCCGAGACGGTACGCCCGGGGTTCAGCCCAGCCCAGCCCAGCTCAGCTCTCGCGAAGCGCTCCCGTGCACTTCAGCCGGAGCTTCTCCAGCTGCGCGCCGTGCTCGACCGCGCGCTCCACCAGCGCCTCCAGGGTGGGCTGGGGCAGCCGGGGGTCGCCGATGTCCAGCAGGGCCCGGAACCCCAGCTCCTTGCCCCGGACCGCGATCGTGAGCGCCTCCAGCTCGAGCAGATCGCTGAGCGGCGACCTCTGGGCGAAGCGCTGGTTGGGCTTGAGTTGACCGAGCTTCTCCGCGGCGCGCGCAGGGAGGTCCTTGAGTGCCGACGGCGCCGTTCCGGCCAGGGTCATGAGCTCTTCGAGGCTGTGGAGGTCCTCCTCCGTCTCGTCACCGATGCGGGCGACGACCTCGCGGATCTCCGGGTCCTCGTGGTCCTTCGCCACCCGCCGGAACAGATCCACCCCGGCGGCGGCCCCGGCGTGGTGGTCCTGCATGTACGTGTGCAACATCTCAGTGGCCATGACGGCGACGTTACGTCGTCTGGTCCTCAGGTCAACCGCGAGCGAGCGCCGGGAGCAGCTCCTGCTCCGCCAACTCCAGGAACCCGAGCTGGTCCTGGGAGACGTGGTGCAGGTAGATCTCGTCGAATCCCAGTTCCTCGAACTCCCGGAGCCGGGCGACGAGGTGATCGACCGAGTCGGTGACGATCACGGTCTCCTCGATCTTCTCGTCGGGGATGTACCGGGCGACCAGGTCGAACTCCTCGGGGGTGGGCAGGTCGTAGGCGACCGGGGGGTCCACGGCGTGGTTCTGCCACTGGTCGCGGGCGACCTCCCGGGCGCGGCTCATGGTGTCCTCGATGGCCACGTGGACCTGGAGCGCGAGAGGACCCCGGCCCCCGGCCGTCCGGTACGACTGGACGATCTGCCGGACCGACTCCGGGTCGTCGTTGATCGTGATGAGTCCATCGGCCCAGTTCGCCGCCCGCGCGGCGGTCTCCGGGGTGAGCGCCGGTCCCATGATCCGGGGCGGCGTCTCCGGCAGCGAGTACACCCGCGCGTTCTCGACGTCGACGAGACCGTGGTGGGTGACCTCCTCGCCGCGGTGCAGGCGGCGAATGACGTCGACGCTCTCCTCCAGGCGGGCCTGCCGGGTGGCCTTGTCGGGCCACTTGTCGCCGGTGATGTGCTCGTTCATGTTCTGGCCGCTGCCGAGGGCCACCCAGAAGCGATCGGGGAACATCTCCGCCAGCGTCGCCGACGACTGTGCGACCACGGCGGGGTGGTAGCGCTGACCGGGCGCGCAGACGGTGCCGAACGTCATGCCGGTGGTGGCCAGTGCCGCCCCCAACCACGACCAGGCGAAGCCCGAATGGCCCTGGCGCGTCGACCAGGGGGAGAAGTGGTCGGAGCACATCGCGATCCGGAAGCCCGCCCGTTCTGCCTGCTGGACGTCCCGCAACAACCTGCCCGGGGGGATCTGTTCGTGCGAGGCGTGGAACCCGTACGTGGTCATCGTTCGCCTTCCTCTCGTGCCTTCCGGGCCGCCTGCAGCGCGTCTGCCGCCCGGATCAACCCGATGTGGCTGAACGCCTGGGGGAAGTTCCCCGCCAGGCGGCCGGATCCGGGGTCGAACTCCTCGGAGAACAGCCCCAGGTCGCTGCCCCGGGACACCATGGTCTCCATGAGGCTCTGCGCATCGTCGATGCGGCCGCTCCCGGCGTACTGCTCGACCAGCCAGAAGGTGCACAGGACGAACGGGTACTCGCCGCCCTCCAGGCCGTCGATCCCGCTGTCGACCCGATACCGGTGGACGAAGCCCTCCTCGGTGACGAGGTCCCGTTCGATGCGCCCCACCGTCCCGAGCATCCGGGGGTCGTCGTAGTCCAGGAATCCGGTGTGGGGCAACTGGAGAAGGGAGGCGTCCACCTCGGAGTTGTCGTAGGTCTGGGTGAAGCTGCCCAGCTCGGAGTCGTATCCGTGCTCGTCGATCTCCTCGGCCAGCCGGGACCGCAGGTCACGCCACCGCTCGACGGGCCCGTCGAGCCCGTGGTCCTGGACCGCGCGGACGCCACGGTCGAAGGCGGCCCACATCATGGCCCGACCGTGGGTGAAGTGGTGGGTCGACCCGCGCATCTCCCAGATGCCGTGGTCCTCCCGGTCGAAGTGTCTCTCCGCGTAGCGCAGGAGCCCCTTCTGCAGTCCCCAGGTGTACTCGTCCTCGTGGACGCCGGCCTCGCGCAGGTCGTGCAGGGCGATCATGACCTCCCCCACGACGTCGGCCTGGTACTGGTCTGCGGCTCCGTTGCCGATGCGCACCGGCCGGGAGTCCTCGTAGCCGTCGAGGTGGTCGAGCTCCGTCTCGATCAGCTGCCGCTCCCCGCCCACGCCGTACATGATCTTGACGTCGTCGACGTCACCGGCGACCGCACGCAGGAGCCAGTCCCGCCACAGCTCGGCGCCCTCGGTGAGTCCGTGTGCCACCACGACCTCGATGGTGAAGGCCGCGTCGCGGAGCCAGGTGTAGCGGTAGTCCCAGTTCCTCTCCCCGCCGAAGTATTCGGGTAGCGAGGTGGTCGGCGCGGCCACGATGGCGCCCGTGTCCAGATTGGTGAGCGCTCGCAGGACCAGGAGCGACCGGGTCACCTCGGGCCGGGGATCGCAGTCGACCTCCAGCTGCGACGACCATTCGGTCCAGGCGCTGATGGTCGCCGCGATGGTCTCCTCGGCGTCGGGCGGGTCGGGCACGTCGTCGTGGGAGGGGAACCAGGTCAGGTCCCAGTCCAACCGCTCTCCGGCGCGGACGTCGAACGTCCCCTCGAGCCGGCGGGCGCGCCCGCCTTCCTGTGACCGTTCGTCGTCGCGCACGTCGGTACGGGCGTGAGTGTCGTCGTTGGGCGACGACTCGTCGTCGTCCTCGTCGGGCCACCGCAGCATCGGCCCGGTCACCAGGATGCCGTCGGGCCCCGCCAGCGCCAACAGCGCTCGGTGCCCCCCGTCTCTGGCGATCTCCCGTGTCCACGGCGTGGCCCGTGCGTAGTCGAACCGCAGGCGCAGGTCGTGCTCGACGGTCACCTCGCCGTCGAGGCATTCGACCCGGCGGATCAGGTCCCCCTGCGACTCGCTCCGCAGGAGACAGTCGGTCACCCGGGCGGTGCCGGACGGGGACCGCCAGGTCGTCTCGAGCACGAAGGTCTCCGGGATGTACCGGCGGTCGAGCACCTCACCGTCGACCACCGACAGACACCACCGGCCGTCCTCCGGGCCACCGAGCAGGGCCGAGAACACGGCGGGGGAGTCGAATCTGGGCAGACAGAGCCAGTCGATGCTCCCGTCCCGCGACACGAGCGCTCCGGTGCGCAGGTCGGACAGCAGCGCGTAGTCCTCCAGGGGCGTACTGCGCGTCGAGCCCGCCATCTCTAGAAGACGGGCTTGCCGCCGGTCACGCCGAGCACGGTGCCCGAGACGTAGCCGGCGTCAGAGGGCGAGGCGAGGAAGACGAACGCGCCCGCGCACTCCGCGGGCTGGCCCGCGCGACCGAGCGGGGTGTCCGACCCGAACTGCTCCAGCTTCTCGCCGGGTTGGGTGGCCGGTTGCAGCGGAGTCCAGATGGGACCGGGGGCGACCGCGTTGACCCGGATGCCCCGGGACCCGAGTTCGGAGGCGAGGTTGACGGTGAGGTTGTTCAGCGCCGACTTGGTGGCCGCGTAGTCGAGGAGCGGCGGTGCCGGCTGGTAAGCCTGGATCGACGCGGTGGTGATGATCGACGACCCGGGCCCGAGGTGGTCCAACGCCTCCTGGCTCGCCCAGATCGTCGCGTAGAGATTGGTCTTGAAGACCCGGTCCATGTTCTCGCTGTCCATGGTTTCCAGACCCTCGCCGCGCGCGTGCTGATAGCCGGCGTTGTTGACGAGGATGTCCAGTCCGCCGAGCTGCTGCGCCGCGTCCCGGACCATCTGCCGACACTGGGTCTCGTCGCGCAGGTCGCAGGGCAGGAGGACCGCCCGTCGCCCCGCGTCCTCGATCCAGCCGCGGGTGTCCTGGGCGTCGGATTCCTCCTCCGGGAGGTAAGAGATCGCCACGTCGGCGCCCTCGCGGGCGTAGGCGATGGCCGCGGCTCGCCCGATCCCGGAGTCACCGCCGGTGATCAGGGCCTTCATGCCCCGGAGTTTGTCCGATCCGCGATAGGTGTGTTCCCCGTGGTCGGGGACCGGGGTCATCTCGGAGCTGAGCCCGGGGGGCC
>NZ_JAALDV010000562.1:0-164 GCF_014145045.1 Dietzia sp. DQ12-76 | reverse complement strand
TCCCGCCGCTCTCGTTCGTCATCTCCTTGGCACGTCGTGTGATATCGCTTGTAGGGCTCATACTTCCAACGTACGTAACGCTCTCGTATCCGCCACCGGCCCGCGCGTCGGCATGGTCGGTGACACCCGGGCCCGTGGGCGGCCGGGTGGCCCGGCCGGCGGCC
>NZ_JAALDV010000561.1:356-3735 GCF_014145045.1 Dietzia sp. DQ12-76 | reverse complement strand
CCCGGCCGCCGCGACCCGCTAGCGCAGTCGCCGCGGGCCCTCGTCCCCACTGGACCGCGGGGGCGGGCCCAGGTGAACCTGCGCGTACAGCACCGCCACCCCGTCGGGGGCGGCGAGCGCGGGGTCGATGGACAGACGTCGCAGCTCCGGGACGTCCTCCACGAGGCACGACATCCGGCCCATGAGTTCCACCAGTGCCTCCCGGTCAGCCGGTGTGTCCCCGGCGTACCCGTCGAGAATGGGTGCGGCCCGGGGGCGATCAAGGAGCGATCGGGCTTCGGACGGGGAGATCGGCAGAGTACTGAACGCGCGATCGGCGAGGAGGTCCGAAAGCATCCCGGACACTCCGAACGAGATGAGCGAGCCGAAGATGGGGTGGTCCGCCACCCGGATGGTCACGGCGACCCCCTTGGTGGCCATCTTCTGCACGTGCAGCGAGCGCGAGCCGGTGGTGGTCTGGAGTTCGTCGAACGCGTGACGTAACGACGCGGCGTCGGTGAGGTCCAACCGGACCCCGGACTGGTCACTGCGGGTCCGCCACTTCTCCCCCATCGCCTTGACCGCCACCGGGTAGCCGAGCTCCTCGGCCGCCATGGCAGCCTGCTCCACCCCGGCCGCGACGCGGTAGTCGACGATCCCGACCCCGTAGCATTCGAGCAGGCTCCGGACCTGCCCCTGGGTGAGTTCGAACGAGGTGTGTCCGGCGTTCGAGTGGCAGAGCGAGTCCACGAGGTCGCGTGCGCGTGCTCGGTCGATATCGTCGTACTCGGCGGGTTCCTCCGCTGGCCGGTCCAACCACTCGGCGTAGCGGCGGGCGCGGACCAGGGCCGACACCGCACGCTCGGGGTACGGGTACGAGGGGATGGAACCGCGCGAGGCCACGCCGGAGTCGTCGGTGATGGTGAGCCCCTCCGGCAGCCCCTCCCCGGCGAGGAACGTGCTCACGACCGGCTTGGAGCTGCCGGACGCCGCGGCCCGGATGGCCTCGGCGTACGCGTCGGGCTCGGTGGCCACCGGTGGGACGAACACCGTCAGGACCGAGTCCACCTCGTCCCGGGCGACCACGTCGGCTATCGCGGCGCGGAAGTCCTCGGGCAGAGCCCCGGCTCCCAGGTCCACCGAGTCCGCCACCGTGAATCCCTGCAACCGGGCCGAGTCCCCGCCGAGACGGCCGACGGCCGTCGAGTTCCCGACGATCGCCAGGCGTCCGCCCGCGGGCAGCGGTTGGTAGGCGAGCAGCGTCGCGGTGTCGAACATGTCGGTGATGGAGTCCACCTGGATGAGGCCGGAGTCGCGGAACAGTCCACGGATGGCCGAGGCGGTCAGTCCCTGTACCCCCGACTCCAGGTCGTCGACGGCCCGCCGGACCACGACGACCGGCTTGTTGCGGGCCACCCGGCGCGCGATCCTGGAGAACTTGCGGGCGTTGCCGAAGCTCTCGAGATAGAGCAGGACCACCTCGGTCCCGGTATCTGTGTCCCAGTACTGGAGCAGGTCGTTGCCGGAGACATCGGCGCGGTTGCCCGCGGAGACGAAGGTCGACAGACCCAGACCGCGCCGGGCGGCGGCGGCGAGGATGGTGATGCCGAGGGCGCCGGACTGGCAGAAGAACCCGGCCCGTCCGGGCCCGGGGACCACCTCGGCGAGGGTGGCGTTGAGTTGGACGTCGGCGGAGGTGTTGATCACCCCGAGCGCGTTGGGGCCCACCACCCGCATCCCGTGCGCCCGGGCCTCGCTCACCAGTCGACGCTCGGACACCACACCCGCGCTGCCGACGTCGGAGAACCCGGCCGAGATCACCACGAGCGTCGACACGCCCTTGGACAGGCAATCGTCCAGCACCTCGGACATGGACGCGGCCGGGACCGCCACGACGGCGAGGTCGACCGGGTCGGGGATGTCTCGGACGCTGGCATAGGCGCGGACGGACTGCACCGAGGTGGCATCGGAGTTGACCGGGTACACCGGACCGGTGAACCCGTTGCCGATGAGGTTGCGCAGCACAGTGTGGCCGATCTTGCCGACCTGGTCCGAGGCGCCGATGACGGCCACCGACCCGGGGGTGAGAACCCTCGCGACACTGCGCGCCTCGGCCGCGGTCTCGCGCGCGTTGCGGACGTTGGTCAGAGCCTCGGTGGGGTCGATAGCGAACTCGAGGTGCAGGGTGGATCCGTCGAAGGAGCGGGAGATCTCATACCCCGCCCGACGGAACACCTGGATCATCGACCGGTTCTCGGACAGGACCTCCGCCTCGAAGTGGTCGATCCCGCACTCGGCGGCGGACCCCGCGAGGTGCTCCAGGAAGATCGATCCGAGCCCCCTTCCCTGGTGCTGGTCCGAGATGGTGAACGCCACCTCGGCGAATGTCGAGTCGGGAAGGCGCTCGTAGATCGCCATCCCGATGATCTCCGCACCCAGCTCCGCGACGAACGCCATGCGGTCGCGGTAGTCGACATGGGTCATCCGCTGCAGTTCCCTGGCAGACAGGACGTCATGGGAACCGAAGTAGCGCAGGTAGCGCGTCCGCTCGGAGAGACTCGAGTGGAAGCGCGCGATCTTCTCGGAATCGTTGGGCAGGACCGGACGGATCCGCACCGCCCGGCCGTCGGAGCCCAGGACGTCGGCGGCCCACTCGTGCGGGTACCCCTCCGGATACGCGTCGACCGTCGTGTCGGTGGAGGCGTGCTCCGGCGGAGTGACGACGGGCGCATCGCCCTCGGGGTCGCCGACGTCGGTCGTTCCGTCACCGGGGTTGGCCATCGTGGTCCTCCAAGAGACTTCGGTGGTGGATGGTGGGCACCCGCGACGCGGGCGTTGCGGTCAGTCCCGGGGGTCGTCCGGGTCGAGCCCGAGAAGGGGGTAGACGGAACGGCGGGTGTCGAGGATCGACTGGTCGAGTCGGGCCAGCGTCCGGTCGACCTCTCCACCGCGATCGGCGCCGGCGGGCTCCCACGGCGTGTGCGCGGGGGCGGCGCCATCACTCATCGTCTGCGGGACCCTGTCCGGAACGGTGTACCGCGCGGCCATGGCCGCCCACTCCTCCGGCACCCGGGTCCCCGGATCCACGGGGACCCCGAGGATCGCGGCGATGAGGTGGGTCCACGATCGCGGAACCACCCGGACCAGTTCGTATCCACCTCCGCCGATCGCGATGATCCGCCCCTCGCAGAGCTCGTCTGCGAGCGCGATCACCTGGAGGTAGGACTCGCGGTGGCCGTCGACTGTGAGAGACAGGTCGGCCAGCGGATCCTCCCGGTGCGAGTCGCACCCGGCCTGCATGACGATGATCTGTGGTTCGAACGCACGGAGGGCCCCGGGTACCACGGCGTGGAATCCCCTCAGCCACAACCCGTCCGTGACCGCTGGCAGGAACGCCAGG
>NZ_JAALDV010000561.1:0-294 GCF_014145045.1 Dietzia sp. DQ12-76 | reverse complement strand
TCCCGCCCCACGCCCGTCTCCGATGCCCACCCGGTCGACGGCCACAGCGTGGCGGGGTGCTGGTGCAGGGACACGGTCAGCACACGCGGATCCTCGTAGAAGGCCGCCTGGACACCGTCACCGTGGTGGACGTCGATGTCGACGTAGGCGATGCGGTCGTACCCGTTGTCCAGCAACCAGCTGATGGCCACCGCGGCGTCGTTATAGACGCAGAACCCGGCCGCGGCGGCGGGCATGGCGTGGTGCATGCCGCCCGCCACGGACACCGCCCGGGTCGCCGCGCCGCTGGCGATC
>NZ_JAALDV010000560.1:2242-3423 GCF_014145045.1 Dietzia sp. DQ12-76 | reverse complement strand
GCACTGGACGGCGCGAGCGCCGGAGCACCGGACGCCAAGGAGGAGCTGCGGGGCACCGTCGCGCTGGTCGGCGGTGGCCCGGGAGCGGACGACCTCATGACGCTGCGGGGCAGGAATCTGCTCTCGCGCGCCGACGTCGTGGTGGCCGACCGGCTCGCGCCCCAGCGTCCGCTGGGGGAGCTGCGTCCGACCGTGGAGATCGTCGACGCGGCGAAGATCCCGTACGGCAGGTCCATGGCCCAGGACGCCATCAACCAGGTACTCGTGGACCGGGCGCGGGAGGGCAAGTTCGTCGTCCGGCTCAAGGGCGGTGACCCGTTCCTCTACGGGCGGGGATACGAGGAGGCACAGGCCTGCGCGGAGGCCGGGATCCCCTGCAGTGTCGTCCCCGGGGTGTCGAGCGCGCTCAGCGTCCCCGCCCTGGCAGGGATCCCCGTGAGCAACCGCGGCATGACCCATGAGGTCACCATCGTCTCGGGTCATCTGCCGCCGGGCCACCCGGGCTCTCTGATCGACTGGGAGGCCCTGGCACGGATGCGGGGGACGCTGGTCATCCTCATGGGGGTCAAGAACTCCCCGGCCATCGCGGAGTCGCTCATGACCGGTGGGCGGTCGGCGGACACACCCGCCGCGATCATCGTGGACGGGAGCCTGGACGGCCAGTTGGCGCACCGGTGCACCCTCGGGACCATGGCGGACACCCTGTCCAGCCATGACGTACGGCCACCGGCGATCGTGGTGGTCGGTGCGGTCGCCGGGCTCCCGCAGGTGCTGACCCGGGCCTGAGGCGGCTCTCAGGGGCGGGTCACCATCGTCAGGGTGGTGGCCGAGTCGTGCTCGAGCGTGTGTCCGGCCCGCCTGGCCACCCGCAGCAGCGCCGGGATGTCCGTCATCTCCGCGCGTGAGGTCGCGAGCGATCTGGCGAGGAGCCCCTTGTGGTGCTTGGAGAAGTGGGAGACCACCTTGCGGGTGCCGTCCGGGTACTGGGTGACGACGTCGACCGTGACGGCGCCCGGAACCGGTCCCAACTGCTGGTAACCCCCTGACCGGAGATCGATCACGAGGTCGTCCGCCCACTGCGAGGTGGCGGCGGTGAGTGCGGGCTTCCACACGGAGCGGAGCGTGCCGAGTCCGGGTAGTCGGGTCCCCGCCGAGAGTCGGTAGTGGGGGATGGGGTCGGC
>NZ_JAALDV010000560.1:0-2167 GCF_014145045.1 Dietzia sp. DQ12-76 | reverse complement strand
TGATCCACAGCCGCGATTCGGCGCGCGACCGGGTGGCGCGGGTGAAGGAGGACTGGTCCAGCGCGTCGTAGAGCACCCCGGTGTACCGGCTGAGCGCGGGCGCGGTGGGTGAGGACCACAGGTGCGCGTCGTGGGTCACCTCGGCGGCGAGCGAGTCGCCCAGGCCGAGGGCGGTTCGTGCGCCGTCCGGATCGTCGGCGCACATCGCGACCAGGGCTCCGGCCACCGATCGCCGGGTGTCGGTGAGCGCGGGGAGCGACAGCGACGCCAGGTCCAGGGGGGCGCCCGACCCGCCGACGGACTTGGTCTCGGAGGGCGAGAGGAGGATGCGCACCCGGCCGAGGCTACCGTCGCGCCGGAGGCGGGTCCCCGGGCGGCTAGGCTTGACCACCGTGATC
The DNA here is from genome assembly GCF_014145045.1 of Dietzia sp. DQ12-76. Lineage (NCBI taxonomy): Bacteria > Bacillati > Actinomycetota > Actinomycetes > Mycobacteriales > Dietziaceae > Dietzia > Dietzia sp. DQ12-76. The sequence continues at coordinate 1,769 of NZ_JAALDV010000560.1, read as the reverse complement.
ACGCGTCTGTCCCACCTGTTCCTGCGCACGCTCCGCGACGACCCGGCCGATGCCGAGGTCCTGAGCCACAAGCTGCTGGTCCGTGCCGGCTACATCCGGCGCGTCGCGCCCGGCGTGTACTCCTGGCTGCCCCTCGGTCTGCGCACCCTCCGGCGGATCGAGCAGGTCGTGCGAGAGGAGATGGACGCCTCCGGCGCCCAGGAGATCAGCCTGCCCGCGCTCCTGCCCCGCGAGCCCTACGAGACGACGGGGCGGTGGACCGAGTACGGGCCGGCGCTGTTCCGTCTCAAGGACCGCAAGGGCAACGACATGCTTCTCGGCCCCACCCACGAGGAGTTGTTCACGCTCACGGTCCAGGGTGAGTACTCCTCGTACAAGGACCTGCCCGTCACCCTGTACCAGATCCAGTCCAAGTACCGGGACGAGGAGCGACCCCGCGCGGGAATCCTCCGGGGGCGTGAGTTCACCATGAAGGACTCGTACTCCTTCGACCTGGACGACGCCGGTCTCGAGCGCTCGTACCAGGTGCACCGGGAGGCCTACCAGCGCATCTTCGACCGCCTGGGAATCGAGTACGTGATCTGCGCCGCCACCTCGGGGGCGATGGGCGGTTCGGCGTCCGAGGAGTTCCTCGCGATCTCCCCGGCGGGTGAGGACACCTTCGTCAGGTCGACCGACGGGCGTTACGCGGCCAACGTCGAGGCGGTCGTGACCCCGGTTCCGCCCTCCCGCCCGCTCGAGGGACTGCCTGCCGCCGTCGTCCACGACACCCCCGGGACGCCGACCATCGCGACGCTGGTCGACTGGGCCAACGGAGCGGGACTCGGCCGCGAGGTGACCGCGGCGGACACCCTCAAGAACGTGATGCTCAAGGTCCGTGCCCCGGGCGGGGACTGGGAACTGCTGGGCGTGGGCCTGCCCGGGGACCGCGAGGTCGACATGAAGCGCCTCGAGGCGGTCCTCGAGCCCGCCGAGGTCGCGGTGCTCGACGACGCCGACTTCACCGCCAACCCGTTCCTCGTCAAGGGGTACATCGGTCCCGGGGCCCTGGCCGCCCACGAGGTCCGGTACCTGGTGGACCCCAGGGTGGTCGAGGGGACCGCGTGGATCACCGGGGCGGACGAGCCCGGCAGGCACGTCGTGGACCTGGTCTGCGGCCGCGACTTCACCCCCGACGGAACGATCGAGGCCGCGGAGGTCAGGGAGGGTGACGAGGCCCCCGACGGCCACGGCACGCTCACCCTCGAACGGGGGATCGAGATCGGCCACATCTTCCAGCTCGGTCGCAAGTACACCGACGCCTTCGGATTCGACGTCCTCGGGGAGAACGGCAAGCCCGCTCGGGTGACGATGGGCTCCTACGGCATCGGGGTGTCCCGGCTGGTGGCCGTGCTGGCCGAGCAGTACGCGGACGAGAAGGGTCTGGTGTGGCCGCAGGCCGCCGCGCCGGCAGACGTCCACGTGGTGATCGCCAACAAGGACGAGGCGGCGATCAGCGGGGCCGCGACGCTCGTGGAGGCGTTCGACCGGGCCCGCCTCGAGGTGATCCTCGACGACCGCAAGGCCTCGCCGGGAGTGAAGTTCAAGGACGCCGAGCTGATCGGTGTCCCGTGGGTGGTCGTGGTGGGCCGTGGCTGGTCGGAGGGGACCGTCGAGCTCCGGGAACGCGCGACGGGCGAGATCACCCAGGTCCCGGTGGACGGCGCCGCCGAGGAGATCGTCCGCACGATCGGGGCCGGGCGCTAGCCGGCCGGACCGGGCGTCAGCGG
>NZ_JAALDV010000559.1:0-12107 GCF_014145045.1 Dietzia sp. DQ12-76 | reverse complement strand
GCACGCGACGACGGTGGCGGTCAGCCCGTCGCGGCCGGGCGACCGGACTGATCCGTAGGCGGCCCAGGCGGCGGCACCCAGCCCGGAGGCGTACAGGGTCAGGGCCACCGGGGCGATCCGGCGGGCGTGTTCGGCCTGGCGTTCGCCGATCCCCAGCGTCGGGCCCTCGAACAGCGTCGGGTAGACGACCGAGGTGACCATCGACTGGAAACCCAGATGGGCCGCGCACGTGGTGAGCAGGGCGAGCCGTCCCGCGCGGAGGGTGGGGTCGGGGACCGCGGGTCGTCGGCGGATCATGGGTCTCACGCTACCCCTCGCGGGATCTGCCGAGCAGGCGTCTGCCCTCTCCGTCCTCGGTGACCGCCCGGGCGGTCCGCAGCACCACCCGCCAGCCACGGTCGGGCGCGTCCACCGGACCGAGACGCTCGAGTTCCCATCTGTTCGCCGTCACCCGCGTCACCGTGTAGCGCCCCGGCCGGGAGGAACGGACCACCAACTGGGTGTACCCGGTCGCCACCGCCCGGTCGCCGTCGAGGAGGACCACCGGCAGGCCGGGCACGTGGCCACAACCACGGGCGATCAAACCCTGGTGGTCGTCACCGCTCACCATCCCCGCGAGGTCCGTGTGGCCCTCGAGCACGCCGGTGTCCACGTCGTAGACCCCGTCGGCGGCCCAGAGCTCGGCGACCCCCTCGGCGTCCCCGGAGTCGACCCTGGGGGAGTAGTCGGCGACGAGTCTGAGGATCGCGAGTTCGTCCGTGGCCCGGGCCAGTTCGTCGCGGATCGTGGCGAGAGCGGACTCGGTCGCACCGAGCCTCGCCTCGAGTGCGTCCAGACGGTCGGGGTCGCGAGCCGGGGTCATGAACCCGACAGTAATGCACGAACTGGAACACGTTACACGTAGAGTGTGGCGCATGACGGACAAGAGTTCAGACACCCGTCCGACCGTGCACTCGGCGGACGTGGTGGTGGTGGGGATGGGCATCGCGGGCGCGTGTGCTGCGATCGAGGCCGCGGAGGCCGGGTCGTCGGTCATCGTGCTGGAGGGCGCCTCCGGCCCGGGGGGATCGTCCTCCCAGTCGGGCGGCGAGGTCTACCTGGGCGGGGGCACCGCCACCCAGCGGGCGCTCGGCGTGGAGGACTCCGAGGAGGACATGCGCGCCTTCCTCACCGCCGCACTCGGTCCGAACGCGGACGAGGCCAAGATCGCCGACTACTGTGCGGGTGCGGTCGAGCACCACGACTGGCTGGTGGCCCACGGTGCGGTCTTCAACCACAAGCTGTGGGACACCCCCACGTGGATGCCGGGCGACGACTCGGGCCTGATGTGGATGGGTGAGCGAGCCGAACCCTACGCCTCGATCGCGCGCCCGGCGGCCCGTGGTCACCGCCCACCCGCCCCGAACTTCGCCGGGAACGTGCTGATGGATGCTTTGGTGGCCACCGCGCAGAAGGCCGGGGTGACACTGCACTGCGACGTCAGGGCTCGATCGTTGATCATGGACGACGGCCGGGTCGTCGGCGTGCGGGCGACGGAGTTCGGCGAGGAGCGGGAGTACCGCGCCACCGGCGGGGTTGTCCTGGCGACCGGCGGCTTCGTCGACAACGACCGCATGCTCGAACAGTGGGCGCCGCAGCAGGTCGGCAAGGACAAGGTGTCCGACGGCCGCGACGACGGCTCGGGGATCGAGATGGGCATGGACGTGGGTGCCGCCGTGCGCCGGATGCACCAGACCGAGACGGCGATGCTCATCATCCCCCGCCTGGCGGTGGGGGCGATGCTCGTCGACGGCGACGGCCAGCGCTTCATCAACGAGGAGGTCTACCCGGGCCTGTACTGCCACGCCGCCGTGCACCACCGCCGGCCCCCGGTGTGGGTGATCATCGACGAGAAGGGCATCGAGGACGTCCCGGAGAGCGAACTGTGGGGGATGCAGCCCATGCACGCCGCGGAGACCATCGAGGAGCTCGCCGCGGACTGCGGGCTGCCGGCGGAGGCGCTGGCCGACACCCTGCGCAGATACAACGCCGGCGCCCGGAACGGCGAGGATCCCCAGTTCGGCAAGAGCGCGCGCTGGGTCCGACCGCTCGAGCCGCCGTTCGGCGCCTATCCCACCGGGGCCGGGGGGCCGGACTCCTTCAACGGTCTCCCCCTCAAGGCGCAGGGCTTCACCCTGGGCGGGCTCCACACGGATCTGCAGTCGAGGGTCCTGGACCGGGCGGGTGAGGCGATCCCCGGTCTGTTCGCCGCCGGCCGGTGCACCCACGGGCTGCACGGCGAGGGGTACATCTCCGGGACCTCCCTGGGCGACGGGTCCTTCTTCGGCCGCCGCGCCGGGCGCGGGGCGGCGCAGGGAACCGGTAGGTGACCGATCGCCCGGGCGGCGAGGCCACGGGGCCGGTGGGTCTCCCGCGGCGGGCGACCCCGGCGCCCGGGGGAGTACGGAGTAGATTCGATTGTCGTGACCACCGATGCCTCCGCCACCGATCCCCTCCCCGGAACCACCGGCACCGCTCCGGGCGACGGGAGGGGTGTCCCGTTCCTGCCCTGGGATGACGACGCAACCGGCGCCACCGACCTGGCCCGCGAGTTGCGCCGGGTGCGGGGTCTGGTGGCGGGGTCGCGCTTCGACGACGTCCACAACGCCGTCACGACGGTGCGGGAGCTCGCCGACCATCTCGAGGCGGTCGGCACCATGGTGCGGCCGTCGGACTATGTGACCTGGGGGGTCCCCGAGCATCTGGCCTCGAACCCCGCCATCGGCAGCCGCAACCCGGTCTCCCCTCCGTTGGAGCCGATGGTGTTGCCCGACGCCACCGTGCGGGCGGATCTGCGACTGGGCATCGAGTACCAGGGCCCGCCCGGCTGCGTGCACGGCGGGATCGTCGCGCTGATCTTCGACGAGATGCTGGGCCTGGCCAACGCCGCCGCCAAGAGCGTGGGGATGACCGCCGACCTCCGGGTGATCTACACCTCGCCGACACCGCTGGATGCACCCCTGAGGTTCGAGGCGCGCCAGGAGCGGGTGGAGGGCCGCAAGATCTGGTCCAGCGCCACCCTGTACACCGGCGAGACGCTGTGCGCGCGTGCCGAGGCGTTGTTCATCGAACCCAGGGGCATCTCGGACGCGCAGCGGGACCGGCCGGTCGAGGGCTGAGCCGGGCGGGGGTCAGCTCTCCCCGCGCAGTGCCTTCATCCGCTTGTGCGCCCCGGCCACGATCCGGCCGCGATCCACCCCGGAGCTGAACTCGACACCCGCGCGATTGCCCTGCCCTCCGCAGACGTGGACCGGCCCCCGGCCGATCGACTCGAGTACCTCCTCGGCGACCTCGGCGGGCTCGCTCACGGTCATGCCCGGCAGGTCCATGTCCAGACCGGCGCGGATCATGGCCGGGGTGCGGGTCACGCCGAGGATCACCTCGACCACGTCCACACCGTGGTCGCGCATCTCCAGCCAGAGGCCCTCCACGAAGACCCGGCTGAACGCCTTGGCGGCCGAGTAGATGCTCATGTCGGCGTGCCCGAGGTAACCGGCCATCGACCCCATCACCACGATGCCGCCCCGACCGCGGTCCCGGAGCCTGGGGGCGAAGTGGCGGATGATCCGCAGCGGCGAGGTGATGTTGAGGTCGATCACCTGTTGAACGCGGTCCATGTCCGACTCGGCGAACTCCGCCCCGTAGGTGTTGGCGCCCGCGTTGAGAACCACCAGCCCCACGTCGAGGCCGTCGCAGGCGGCGGCGATCGCGTCAGTGGCACCCGGTTCGGTGAGGTCGACCGAGAGCTCACGGCACTCCACGCCCCTGGCGCGGACCTCGCCGGCGGTCTCTGACAGGGGTCCGGTCCGACGGGCGACCAGCACGGAGGAGATCCCGGCCTCGGCCAGGCGGAGGGCGATCTCGGCCCCCACCCCCTCGCTGCCGCCCACGACCAGAGCCCAGGGACCGTACGCGGAAGGATCGAACTGTCCTTTTCTGACGGGTGTCGACATAGTCTTCAGAGTATGTCCCAGAACAACGACAGTCCCGAAGTCGGTCGCGGTCCCCTCCCGAGAATCGAGGGCGTGGACGACTTCCAGCTCAGCAGCATGCGGGAGCGGCTGGGGGAGACCTTCGATCCCGTTCCCGTCCCCGACCTCCCCACCCCGGATCCCGATCTGGATCGCACGGTGGTGGAGCTGCGCAGACTGCGCGAGGCGATCTCCGGACTGGCCCACTCGGAAGTCCGGTTGGACGACATCGCCGACCGGTTGGCCGGGGTGGCGGACCTCCTGGAGTCGCGCGTCCCGGAGCCCGCCCGCCGACTGGAGACGATGTGGACGGGCGCCGGTTCCCGCAGGGCGAATCCCGTCGGCGGGCCGGAGAACCCGATCGCCCCACCGGTGCGGTTCTCCGCGTGTGATGACGGTTCGGTGACGGCCGAGGTCACGCTCGGACTGGCCTATCAGGGCCCCCCGGGGTGCGTTCACGGCGGTATCAGCGCCCTCATCATCGACCACATGATGGGGTTCGCGAACCACTGGGGAGGCCGGTACGGCATGACCGCCCACTACGAGATCGACTACCGCTCACCCACCCCGCTACTGAAGCCCCTGACGTTCCGCTCGTGGGTGGATGAGGTGGACGGCCGCAAGACCTGGACCAAGGCGACCATCCACGCGGGGGAGCGGTTGTGCGTGGAGGCCCGTGGTCTCTTCCTCGAGGCGAGCGTCGCGGTCCCGGGTCGACCGGATCAGCGGTCGACGGTGGGGGACGGAGCCTGATCGGACCGTTACTGCTGGACGTCGACCTGGACGACCTTCTGTAGGTAGGGGGCGATCACCTCGGTCAGGCCCGAGGCCAACTGGTCCGGGTCCTCGGGCGGGAGCGAGATGAAACTGATGCCGATCCGGGCGATGATCGACGCGGCCAACCGGGCCTGGCTCGCCTCGATCCGCATCCAGCTCTCCGACAGCGCCGGCATGAGCACCTCCGTCGCACGCTCGATGAGCGGCCCGGCCTCGGTGGTGATCAGACGCAGTAGGTCCGGCTTGATGTCACCGGTCACGAGCGCCCGGATCAGCGGATCCCGGCTGCTGGACCGCAGGAACCCGTTGATCCCCTCACTCAGGGCGAGCTCGATCTGCCCGGGGTGCCTGATGATCGAGTCCCGGATCTCACCGGCGAACTTCTCCGACAACTGGAGCGCATACGCCTGCGCCAGTCCCTGACGGTTGCCGAAGGTGCTGTAGAGCGTCTGCCGGCTCAGTCCCGCGGCTTTGGCCACGTCCGACATGGTCACGGCTGACCAGTCGCGGGACTCCAGCAGCTGGTGCATGGCGTCGAAGACGGTGAGGCGGGGCGACCAACGCCCCCCCCGGGAGTCCCCGGAGGAGCGTTGGTCACGTGTCGACGGGCGGGGCGGCATGCGGTCCATTGTTCCTGATCTCATGCCCGCGGGGGGTGGTGGGCTACTTCACGGGCAGGAAGTCCACCTTGTCGCGGACGCCGCAGTCCGAGCACCGCCAGGTGGCGGGGATCGCCGACCACGGGGTACCGGGAGGGAAGCCCTCGCGGGGCTCACCGGCGGTCTCGGAGTAGTGGTGCCCGCAGTTCGGACACACGTACTCGCCGGTCGGTGAGGTCTGGTCGGCGGCGATGTCGGTGTCGACGAGGACATTCTCCGCCACCGCGGTGGTCCCGCCGGGGGTCGCGTCGACGCCGTAGCGGGCGAGGATCTTCTCACGCTTGGACGGCTGGATGTTGGCCCGCGTGATGTCCCCGTCGTAGTGGGCCAGGACGCGCTTGTCCATGACCTTGCGCCACAGCGGCGGCACGTAGGCCAGGATCATCATCGTGGCGTACCCGGACGGCAGCTGCGGGGCCTGCTCGAAGCTGCGCAGCACCTGGTAGCGGCGCATCGGGTTGGCGTGGTGATCGGAATGCCGCTGCAGGTGGTAGAGGAAGATGTTCGTCACCAGGTGGTCGGAGTTCCACGAGTGCTCCGGGCGGCAGCGCTGGTAGCGGCCGGCAGACGTCTTCTGTCGCTTCAGGCCGTAGTGCTCGAGGTAGTTGACGACCTCCAGCAGCGAGAAGCCGAAGACCGCCTGCACGAGGAGCCACGGCGCGACCTCCCAGCCGAACACCGCGATGAGCCCACCGAACAGGACGACCGTCATGAGCCACGCGTTGAGGTTGTCGTTGCGGATGGTCCACGGCCCCTTGCCCAGACGGCCGAGACGCTCGACCTCGAGGTGCCAGGCCGATCGTGCGGAACCGACGACGCTGCGCGGGAGAAACGCCCAGAACGACTCGCCGAAGCGAGAGCTGGCCGGATCCTCGGGGGTGGCCACGCGGGCGTGGTGTCCGCGGTTGTGCTCGATGAAGAAGTGCCCGTACCCGGTCGTGGCCAGGGCGACCTTGGACAGCCACTTCTCGCTCCCGGCGATCTTGTGGCCGAGCTCGTGTGCGGTGTTGATCCCGATGCCCCCGGTGATGGCCACGGTCCAGGCCACGCCGATCGACGCCGCGATCCCGAGACCACCGTCGTACCCGAGCCACGACAGGTCCTGCGCGGTCCAGAGGTAGCAGGCGACGATGAGGGATGCGTACTGGAAGGGGATGTACAGATAGGTGCACCACCGGTAGAACGGGTCGGCTTCGAGCTTGTCCATCACCTCGTCCGGCGGGTTCTCTCCATCGGCGCCGATCGCCAGGTCACCGAGGGGGATCACGATGTACACCAGGACGGGGAGCAGGAACCACGCGGCGGTGGCGGCCCACCCCAGACCCAGCGAGTTGAACCCGATGACGAACGGCATCGACAGGAACAGGCCCATGGCAGGGATCAACCCGAGCAGCCACAGGTACCGCTTGACGTCGGTCCAGGCGTAGGGCTCGACGCCTCCGTCGGTGGCGTCCCCCACGGGGGAGTCGGCCTGCCCCGCGGGAGCCGTCATGTGGTCCCGGTCTGGATTATCGGCTCCGCCGCGGGGGCGGATGTATTCGGTGCTGGACATCGTCACGACCTCCGAAGTTCACTCGGGATGTGGCATACGCCACTTCATGTGGTCGAGGTTAGACAAAAACCGTGGCGTTGTCTAGACACGATCTCTTACTTTGTCCAGACGTGGCTATTTCGTGACCCATCTGCGTCGTCGGCTCGGCGGCCCGGTCAGCTCAGCACCCGTGGAATAAGGGCACCGGACACGCGGTTGTACCGACAGGTCGTCGGAAACCCCCTCTCCGACGCAGGAGGAGTGGCGGACGTGACGATGCAGCAGGCCGCCATGCGCACCCTGATGCGGGCCGAGAACAACAACATTACGCTCGACCGCAGCGTGTTCACCCGCGAGAACTTCCGGCGGATCGGACAGTTCGCGAAACCGCACACCAGGCGGATCGTCCTGTTCCTGATCCTCTCGGTCTTCGGCGCCTCACTCGCCGTGGTGACCCCGCTGCTCGCCGGCCGCGTCGTCACGGCGATCGTGGACGGCACCGCCGTGCGAGTGGTGTTCCTCCTCGCCGCCGCCATCGCGGTGATCGGCGTCGTCGAAGCGGTCAACGCGGTGGTGACCAGATTGTGGTCGGCCCGGATCGGCGAGGGCCTGATCCTCGACCTCCGCCGTGCGGTGTTCGACCACGTCCAGACCATGCCCGTCGCCTTCTTCATGCGCACCCGCACGGGCGCGCTGGTCAGTCGACTCAACAACGACGTCATGGGCGCCCAGCGGGCGTTCTCGGACACCCTCTCCGGGGTCGTGTCCAACCTCGTCCAGCTCATCCTGACCCTCGTCGTGATGGCCGGGATCAACTGGCAACTCACTCTCATGTCGGTGCTGCTGCTGCCGGTGTTCCTGTTCCCCGCGCGCTACGTGGGCCGGCGTCTGGCCAGGCTGCGTCGCGAGGCCTCCGACCTCAACGCGTCGATGAACGACCAGATGACGGAACGCTTCAACGCGGGTGGCGCGACCCTGGTCAAGCTCTTCGGCCGCCCCGCCGCCGAATCCGCGGAGTTCGCCTCCCGCGCGGGCCGCGTTCGGGACATCGGGGTCCGGACCGCGCTGCTGATGAGCGTGTTCATGAACTCGCTGACGCTGGTCTCCACCCTCGCACTGGCGCTGGTCTACGGCATCGGTGGCTGGTTCGCCCTGTCCGGCGGGATGGACGCCGGGTCCGTCGTGGCACTCGCCCTCCTGCTGACCCGCCTCTACGGACCCCTGACCTCTCTGGCCAACGCACCGATGGACGTGGTGACCGCCGTCGTCAGTTTCGAGCGGGTCTTCGAGGTCCTGGATCTGGACCCGCTGCTCAAGGACGCCCCCGACGCGGTCGACGTGCCGGAGGGACCGGCCGCCATCGAGTTCGACGACGTCCGGTTCTCCTACCCCTCGGCCGACAAGGTGTCCCTTGCCTCGCTCGAGGAGGTCGCCGTGCTCGACACCCGCGGTGGCCAGGAGGTGCTGCACGGGATCAGCTTCCGTGCCGATCCCGGTCAGATGCTCGCCCTGGTCGGGTCCTCCGGCGCGGGTAAGTCCACCATCGCGTCGCTGCTTCCGCGCCTCTACGACGTGGACTCGGGGGCGGTGCGGGTCGCGGGCCTCGACGTGCGTCGGGTCACCTCGTCGTCACTGCGCCGGACGGTGGGCATGGTCACCCAGGACGGCCATCTCTTCCACGACACCATCCGCGCGAATCTGACCTTCGCCCGCCCGGAGGTCACCGACGAGCGCGTGTGGGACGCCCTGCGCCGGGCGCGGCTGGAGGACCTGGTCCGCTCGCTGCCCGACGGGCTGGACACCGTCATCGGAGACCGCGGGTACCGTCTGTCAGGCGGCGAGCGCCAGCGGCTGACCATCGCGAGACTGCTCATCGCGGAGCCGTCCGTCGTGGTCCTCGACGAGGCCACCAGCGCGTTGGACTCCACCAACGAGTCCGCGGTCCAGGAGGCCCTGACCGAGGCAATGTCCCACCGGACGTCGCTGGTGATCGCGCACCGATTGTCCACCGTCCGCGCCGCCGACCTCATCCTCGTGCTGGAGGACGGCTGCGTGGTGGAGTCGGGCACCCACACCGAGTTGCTGGCAGCGGGTGGGCGGTACACCGAGCTGTACGAGACACAGTTCGCCGACCAGGAGTGACGACTCCCGCGCGGTGGCGCGGGGGAGGGCGTGATCAGCTCTCGAGGTGCAGCCCCAGTTCACGCGCCGCGAGGGCGGCGTACTTGGACGTCTGCTCGAATGCGCCCTCCAGGGTCTGGGCGTCGGTGAGGTCGGCGATCTCGCTCCACCGCTCGGCCACGACCTCCGGGGTCCGGGCGTTGTCCGGGAGATAGATTCCCCGGCTCTCGACCATCTGCGAGACCGCGAACACCCCGGCGCCGGCACCGAGGATGGTCTTGGTGGGTGCCTCCTCACTGACCATGAACAGCGCCCCGGGTGCGATGGTCTCCGGGCCCATGATGTCCAGCACTCGCTGCGGCAGGAGGTCCTCGGTCATGCGGGTGGCGGCCGTGGGCGCGATCGAGTTGACCTTGATGTTCTTCTTGGCGCCCTCGATGGCCAGGACGTTCATGAGACCGACGAGGCCGGACTTCGCGGCGGCGTAGTTGCTCTGGCCGAAGTTGCCGTAGATGCCCGAGGACGAGGTGGTCATGAGGATGCGGCCGTATCCGGCCTCGGCCATGTGGGGCCAGACGGCCTTGGTGCAGTTGACCGAGCCCATGAGGTGGACCTCGAGGACCTTGCGGAAGTCGTCGGTGTCCATCTTGGCGAACGACTTGTCGCGCAGGATGCCGGCGTTGTTCATGAGGATGTCGATGCGTCCCCACGTGTCGATGACCGAGGAGACCAGCGCGTCGACCGCGGCCTCGTCGGTGATGTCGGTGCCGTCGACGATCGCCTCGCCCCCGGTCGCGACGATCTCGTCGACGACTCGCTGGGCCGGTGAGGACGTGCCGCCCTCGCCGTGGACGTCACCGCCGAGGTCGTTGACGACGACCTTGGCACCGCGCTCGGCCAGGGCGAGGGCGTACGCGCGGCCGAGGCCGCCGCCGGCACCGGTGACGATAGCGACGCGGTCGGTGAAATCGATCGGGTTGACCATGGGTGGCTCCTGGTGGTGAGAGTGGATCGGTCGGGTCGGGGGTGGCTCTGTTGGCGCGGTGCCCTGCTGGCGCGGGTCGGTCAGCCCAGCTCGCCGCGGACGTACGACTCGTAGGCAGGGAGGTCGAGGAAGCCGTGACCGGACAGGCCGATCACGATGGACGGGCCCGTGCCGGCCTCGCCGGTGTGCCTGCGGGCCTCGTCGAGGGCTCCGGCGAGGGCGTGGGTGGACTCGGGCGCGGGGACGATTCCCTCGGCCTTGGCGAACTCCACACCGGCTGCGAAGGCGACGTTCTGTTCCACCGCGATCGAGTCGAGCAGCCCGAGGTGCTTGACGTGACTGACCAGGGGTGCCATCCCGTGGTATCGCAGTCCGCCCGAGTGGATGGGGTCCGGAACGAAGTCCTGGCCCAGCGTGTACATCTTCATGAGCGGTGTCAGCCCCGCGACGTCCCCGTGGTCGTAGCGGAACTCACCCTCGGTCATGGAGGGGCACGCGGACGGCTCGACAGCGACGATCCTCGTCCGCGCGCCGGCCAGGTTCTCGCGGATGAAGGGGAACGCCAGACCGGCGAGGTTGGAGCCGCCCCCGGCGCACCCGAACACGAAGTCGGGGGCCATCTCGCCGAACATTCCCAACTGCTTGAGGGCCTCCTCGCCGATGATCGTCTGGTGGAGGCACACGTGGTTGAGAACGGACCCCAGGGAGTAGCGGGCCTCGGTATCGCCCGCGGCCACCTCGACCGCCTCTGACACCGCCATGCCCAGCGAACCGGGGGTCCGGGGGTCCTTGGCGAGGAAGGACCGTCCGGCCTCGGTCAGGTCGGAGGGGCTGGGGTGAACGGACGCGCCGAAGGTCTCCATGAGCATGCGGCGGTACGGCTTGGACTCGAACGATGCCTTGACCTGCCAGACCTCCACCTCGATGCCGAAGGCCTGGCCCGCGAACGCCAGCGAGGCCCCCCACTGCCCGGCGCCGGTCTCGGTGGTGAGCTTGGTAATTCCCTCCGCGGCGTTGTAGTACGCCTGGGCCACGGCCGTGTTGGGCTTGTGCGAGCCGACCGGGCTGGTGCCCTCGTACTTGTAGAAGATCCTCGCGGAGGTATCGAGCGCCTTTTCCAGTCGGCGGGCGCGGATGAGGGGCGAGGGCCGCCACAGGCGGTAGATCTCCCGCACCTCCTCCGGGATCTCGACGTACCGCTCGCCGGTGACCTCCTGCTCGATGAGCGCCATGGGGAAGAGCGGGGCGAGGTCCTCCGGGCCGAGCGGCTCCTTGGTGCCAGGGTGCAGATGCGGCGCCATCGGCTCGGGCAGGTCGGCCTGGATGTTGTACCAGTGGGTCGGCATCTCGCTCTCGGGGAGCAGAGCCTTGACCAGAGGTTCCGTGGCCGGCGGTGCAGCATCAGACGTCATGTGGTGTCCTCGGAAGATGTCGGGAGGGGTGAGCCGCACCTCATCTTACGAGTTCGCGCCGCATGGGCAGGTGCGGGATCCGTTCATCCAAGTAGTCCGGTCCGCACCGGAGGAACCCGAACTGCTCGTACCACCCCTCGAGGTGGGACTGGGCGCCTATCTCGACGGGCGTCGTGCCGCAGAGCCCGATGCCGTGACGGATCAGGGCACCGGCGATCCCCCGCCCTCGCCACCCGGGCACCGTACACACACGGCCGAGGTGCATGACCCCACCGTGGACCCCCGATTCGAACACGCGCAGGGTCGCCACCAACTCGTCCGGTCCGGACTCGGTGGCCCGAGCCCAGGCCATCAGGTGCGTGGTGCCGGGGTCGGCATCGACGTCGTCGATCTCCGCGTACGGGCAGTCCTGCTCGGCGACGAAGACGTCCACGCGCAGCTTGTACAGCGCGTGGACGTCCAGCGGCCCCAGCCCGGTCAGCGGAGAGGCGACGACTCTCCACGGAGACTCGTGCTCACCCATCAACTGCAGGTCAGGGCTTGTCGGCCGGGGAACCACCGGCCGGATCGTCGTCCGACGGCTGCGGCGCGGAGCCGGCGGCCGGGCCGGGC
>NZ_JAALDV010000005.1:0-2464 GCF_014145045.1 Dietzia sp. DQ12-76 | reverse complement strand
GCGGTCACCCAGCACGGCGGTACCCTCCGGGCCGGCGGTGACGGTGTGCTCGTGGACCCACCCCGTCAGCCCCGCGTAGGGCTGGGAGACGCAGCGGTCCACGAACCGCTCGCCCTCGACGTACCCGCCGGGGTCGTGCCGGGCGATCCAGCGCGGTCCGAATCGGATCCCCAGGGGCCCGGGGAGCGCGGACCTCGGCTCGAGCACGGCCTCACCGTCCCGCAGGGAATCGGCCTGGCGCACCGGGCGCAGCGACATGAACGGTGGCGAGAGCCGGAGGAAGGCGCCCGGCGAGGCCAGGTAGTCCCACGCCTCGTCCGCGCCGGCCCGGATGGTGCAACGGAGATCGATACTCATGAGGCCGGCTCTCAGGGCAGCAGGCACAGCGGGGTGACGTCGCCCCGCCCGCCGGCCATGGGAACGGTCAGAAACGCACACGACCACCATCCACGCGCGTCGACGACGTCACGGACGGTGGACCACTGCGCCTCGTCGAGCGCGGGCCCGCGGCTCAGCACGAACCCGGAGGACCGGCTCGGGTCGCCGACGATCGCCAGCGAGTAGTCGTCCGCCAGGTAGGTGATCCGGTAGTTGACCGGGCCGTTCTCGTCCTGGAACGGCACCTGCGGGAAATCCACCCGTAGGGAGGCGTTGGTGGCGGTGTCACGGATCGTCGCCTCGCCCTCGATCACCGAATCCGAGCTGAGGGCCGATCCGCAGGAGTTGCGCACCGAGATCGTGTCGGGGGAGATTCGTGCGTACTCGGCGGTCGTGTCGTTGGTGCACTGCAGCGTGTACGGCTGCGGGATCGCGGCGACCTGGTACCAGGTTCCCACGAACCTGTCGGGGTCGACGTATCCGACCTGCTGCAGCTCGGGACCTCCGATCGACCCCACCGCGATACCGTCGGGGACCCTGAGCTGCGAGGACCCCCCGCCGAGGCGGCCTCCGTCGGTCAGGTCCTGGGCCCCGGCCGCGGGGACGCCCACCACCCCGGCGGCCATCAGCGGGACCACGGCCAGTGCGGTGGCGATCAGACGGGACCGGGGACTGCGCGACGGGGTCATGGGTGGGTCTCCTTCGTGTCGGCTGTGCTGGCTGGGGCGGGGTCGTCCGGAGCCGTGCCGGGGGACGCGGAGGCGTGCGGGTCGCCCGGCCACCAGACCCGCTCCCCGACGAGGGTGAACAGTGCCGGCACCACCAGGGTCCTCACGAGGAAGGTGTCCAGCAGGACGCCGAGGGCCACGATCACACCCACCTGGGTGAGAACGATGAGCGGCAGCACGCCCAAGACCACGAAGACCGAGGCCAGGACGATTCCGGCGGAGGTGATCACGCCACCGGTGAGGGCCACGGCCCGGACCATGGCCTCGCGGGTGGAGTGCGTGGCCGCCTCCTCCCGGGCCCGGATGACGAGGAAGACCGAGTAGTCCACCCCGAGGGCCACCAGGAACAGGAAGCTGTACAGCGGGACCGACACGTCCAGCCCCGGGAAGCCGAGGATCTGGGTGGTGACGAAGGTCCCGAGACCGAGGGCCGCGAGCGACGAGAGCACCGTCGCACCCAACAGGAGCAACGGGGCGATCAGCGCCCGCAACGCCAGCACCAGGACGGCGAACACCACCAGGAGGATGAGCGGCGCGATCAGTGCGAGGTCGCGCAGGTTGCCGTCGGAGGTGTCGACGGCCTCGGCCACCGGACCGCCGACGATCGCCTCGGATCCCGTCACCTCGTCGACCGCGGAGCGCAACGCCACGACGCTGTCCTCGGACCGGTCGGTCGCGGGGGCCGCGTCCAGGGTCACGGTGATGCGGCTCCACCCGGTATCCGATTCCCCGGCCGGCACTGCGGACACGACCCCCTCGACCCCCTGCACGGCCTCGAGGACATCCGCCTCGGTGCCGGTCCGGGTGAGCACGGTGACAGGATCGGTGACGCCGGCCGGGAAGTGCTCGGCGGCCGTCTCGAGGCCGGCCACCGCCTCGGAGGGCGTGCGGAACTGCTCGGTCTGGCTGAGGCCGATCCGGGTTCCCAGCAGCCCGAACGCGAGGATGACAAGGATCAACACACACGAGATGAGGACCCGGGCCGGGCGGGTGACCACTCCGGAGGCGATGCGGCCCCAGACGCCGGACGGCACGTCCTCGCGGAAGCCCTCGGGGGTCGTCGGGACGATCAGACGCCGGCGCTTGCTGGAGCTCGCGTTCGCGCGCCCGGTGTCGCGCCCCGGCCGGGGGACGAAGGGCCAGAACAGGCCGCGCCCGCACACGGCCAGCGCGGCCGGGAGCGCCACGAGGGCGTACGCCAGGGCCACGAGCAGACCGACGGCCGCCGAGATGCCGAGCGACCGATAGTTCGGCAGGGTGGCGAGCAACAGCGTGAGCAGGGCCAGGACCACGGTGATGTTGCTGGCGACGATCGCGGGCACCGCCCCGCGGTACGCGTCGCCCAGCGCCTGGCGACA
>NZ_JAALDV010000059.1:0-7707 GCF_014145045.1 Dietzia sp. DQ12-76 | reverse complement strand
GCCGACGACGACGAGGGCCGCAGCCGCGACCAGACCCGCGACCCCGGTACCCGCCCGACGCGCGATCACGAGCCCGGCGGGGTCGGGACCGGGCCCAGGTACGGGGCGATCGCCTCACACCGTGGCACGCGGGGGTTGGCGGGATCGAGCGCGTTGAGCACGAAGTCCGCCGTCCGCGGGTCGGAGGCGATCGCCAGGTGTTCGGCGTGGTTCTGCTCGCACCCGTCCTGGATCACCACGTTGGTCGTCTGGGGCCCCGGGACCAGGCCCGAGGTGTAGGGCGTGACCAACTGGTCGTACCGGGTGACGACGTTGAGGTAGCGCACCCCGGGTGCGTAGGGGGACCCGCCGCTCCACAACAGCTGTAGAATCTCGGAGCCGGGGGACATCTGGGACAGGGCGGGGATCTGACCCAGCTGCTCCGACACTCCCGGCACATCGTCCAGCGACCTGCGCATACCCCCTCCGGAGCCCTCCCACAGCGGGGCGATGGATGCGACGGTATTCACCGCGCCGGGGCGGCCGACCTTGGCCACCAGGCCGGAGACCAGGGTGCCCTGCGAGTGCCCCACCAGGTCGACCTGCTGGGCGCCGGTGGCGGCCAGCACACGATCGATGAACTCCCCGACCTGCGGCACCGAGACCGCCATGATGTCCGAGAGCCCGCCCAGCACACTCACCGGCCACGGGACATCAGGCAGGGCGCCGTAGGTCAGCGTGAACACGCAGTAGCCCTCGTTGTGCAACAGCGGACCGTACGTGGGCCAGTTGGTCACCGCACCTCCCGAGGTGCCGTGGACCAGCACCACCGGACGCGGCTTATCGGCCGAGGGCCGACACGTCCAGTCATTCGCCCCGGGAAGTTCCGCCCCGGGTTGGGCGAGCGCCATGGCGGCTCCGGTCAGGAAACTGTAGGGCACCGGGATCGGGGCCCGCGAGGTCGGATCCGTGGCATGGGCGGCGCCCGTGCCCGTCACGACGAGGGCTGCCGCGGCCACTGCGGCCGCTGCGGCGCGGGCGGCACCGATTATGTTCATCTTCTCATTAAGCCACGCCCTGTGATCATCGGCAGGTCCTTTGCGTATACGAGCCCGGACTCGGCCTCGACCACCGCCTCGACGGCGTTGACCAGTCTCATCGCGGTGACGAGCATTCCGGACTCGTTGTGGTCGCCGTGTTCGGCGTGGTGGGTGAACTCCACCCGCATGGACGGCTGACCATGAATCTCGATGCGGTAGCACCCGTCACCGTGATCAGGCCGGGGCCAGTCCGGCGCCTGATCGGCGTCCGTGCGCGTGACGTGCTCCAGGACGATGCGGTCCTCACCGTCGACCTGACCCACGACCTCGAACCGTAGTGCCGCCTGGGTCCCGGCGGGGACCTCGCACGCCAGCAGGGACAGGTCGCGCTCGGCGGGCAGTCGCTCGTAGCGCTCGACCAGGGGTTCGTCAAGGGTCACCTCGACCGCGGCGGCGAGCTGCCGGACCACCGACCCCCAGCCGGCGGCGAGCATGCCCGGCCTCAGAAGCGGTGGGAGGGACTCCATGGACTGTCCGAAGCCGAACAGCCGCCGCATGGTCTCGCCCTGGTGGTAGACCGAGTAGTCGGCGATCTCGCTCACCCGGATCAGGTCGATCCGCCGGGACAGGCTCGTCATGACCATCGGCAGGACGTCGTTGGCGAACCCCGGGTCGATCCCGTTGACGTGCAGCGTCGCACCGCCGACCCGGCCGGCCTCGTCCAGGGCGGCGATCATCTCCTCCGGGAGGATCCCGTGCGGGTACTGCAGCAGCACGGGACCCGAGGCCACCACGTTGATACCCGCCCGCAGGAACCGGGTGACGTCGTCGATCGCCTCCATGAACCGCGACTCGGTCTCCGCGGTGTAGACCACCGCGTCGGGTTCGAGTGCGAGCAGCTCCGACCGGTCGTCGGTCGCGACCACTCCCAGATCCCGGTCCAGACCGGCGAGCCGACCGGCGTCGAGGCCCACCTTGGCGGGGTCGGAGACGAAGACGCCGACGAGCTCCAGTTCGGGCCGGGCATCGATCGCCTCGACCGCCATCCTGCCCAGGTAACCCGTCGACCACTCCACGACTCTGATCGGCACGTCCCGCTTCGTCATGATCGGACGATAGCCGGATGGTCCGCGCGCCGGACCGGGCTCACCGGATCCGGGTCGGGCTCACCAGATACTGACGCGTTTCTCCGGCGCGAGCCACATGCCGTCGGACTCGGTCACACCGAACGCCTCGTGGAAGTCGTCGAGGTTCTTGACGACCTGGTTGCAGCGGAACTCCGGCGGCGAGTGCGGATCCACCGCCAGGCGACGGGCGGCCTCCTCGGCGCGGGTCTTGGTCCGCCACACGATGGCCCACGAGGCGATCAGCCGCTGCAGGCCGGTGAGGCCGTCGATCTCCGGCCCCACCCCGGTGCCTTCGGCGGGCTCGCCGTCCTGACCGTACGCCAGGCGGTAGGCGAGGATCGCGATCGTCAGACCGCCCAGGTCGCCGATGTTCTCCCCCACCGTGAAGGCGCCGTTGACGTGATCCTTGGCCGGGTCCAGGCCGTCGGGGGTCAGGCCCTGGTACTGGTCGATCAGCGCCTCCACACGCGTGCCGAACGCGCTGCGGTCCTCGTCGGTCCACCAGTCCACGAGGTTCCCCTCGCCGTCATACTTCGACCCCTGGTCGTCGAACCCGTGGCCGATCTCGTGTCCGATCACGGCGCCGATCGCCCCGTAGTTCGCGGCGTCGTCGGCGTCGGCGTCGAAGAACGGCGGCTGCAGGATCGCGGCCGGGAAGACGATCTCGTTCATCACCGGGTTGTAATAGGCGTTGACCGTCTGCGGCGTCATGTGCCACTCGCCGCGGTCGACCGGGCCGCCGAGCTTACCCAGTTCGTAGTGGTGCTCGAATTCGGCGGAGCGGCGAACGTTGCCGAGCAGATCGTCAGCGCGGACCTCGAGCGCCGAGTAGTCGCGCCACTTCTCGGGGTAGCCGATCTTCGGCACGAACGCCCCGAGCTTGTCCAGCGCCCGCTCACGTGTGGCCGGGGTCATCCACGGCAGCCGCGCGATGGAGTAGCGGTACGCCGCGGTGAGATTGTCGACCAGTTCCACCATCCGCGCCTTGTGGCCGGGAGGGAAGTGGCGGGCAACGTACTCCTTGCCGACCTCCTCGCCGAGGGCCGCCTCGACCGCGGCGACGCCGCGCTTCCAGCGAGCCTTGATCTCTTCGGTGCCGGACATCGCCGTGCCGTAGAAGCGGAAATTCTCGTCCACCAGCTCGGCGGTGAGATAGGGGGCGCGGGAGGAGACGGTCCGCCAGCGCAGCCACTGCTTCCAGGTCTCCAGCGGCTCGGTGGCCCACAGTTCGGCGACGGCGGTGAGGTAGTCGGGCTGCATCGCCACGAGCCGCCCGAAGGTCTCCCGGGTGCCGCCGACCTCGCGGGCCCAGTCGTGCCACGGGAAGCCCGGTGCCAGCTCCGGCAGTTCGTCCCAGGCGACGGGGTTGTAGGTCTTGTCCGCGTCCCGGCGGGCCACGACGTCCCAGTGGGCGGCGGCGATGCGGGTCTCCAGGGCGACGATCTGTTCCGCGGTCCGGCGGGCCGCGCCCTCCGAGCCCTCTCCGTCGGCGTCGTCGGTCACCCCTGCGAGGCCGAGCATCCGCGCGATGTGGTCGGTGTACTGGTCGCGGAGCTCCGCGTACTGGTCCTCGCGGTAGTAGGACTCGTCCGGCAACCCGATGCCGTACTGCACCAGGTACAGGATGTACTCGCTGGAGTTCTTGGCGTCGTTGTTGACGTACGCGCCGATCAGGCCACCGACGCCGACCTTCTCCAGACGGGCCATGGCACGGGCGAGCGAATCGGAGTCGGCGGCGCCGTCGATCTCGGCCAGGTCGGGGGCGAGCGCGGCCACCCCGGCGGCCTCGACCGCGTCGGAGTCCATGAAGGAGGCGTAGAAGGCACCGATCTTGGAGTCGACCGGAGCGTCGGTGATGATGTCCCGTACCCGCTCCTCCGACAGGTCGCGCAGGGCGAGAAACGCGCCGTCGATCGGACGGTCCGCGGGGATCTCGTGGTCCCGCAGCCAGGTCCCGTTGACGTGCTGGTACAGATCGTCCTGCGACCGTACGTCGGGGTCGATGTACCGGAGGTCCAGGCCCGAGGGGCGCGGGGCGTCGGCGGTGGGGATCTCGGTCGCTGTCATGCGACCAGGCTACTCATACGACCCGCGAGCAGTCCGTCAGTGGAAACCGTTCTCGAGGTTGTGCTGCTTGGCCCCCGAGTAGGCGTCGACCATCCCCCACACCCAGAACCCGAGCATGATCGGGATCCCGATCAGGACCACGGACAGCAGGATCCCGAGGAAGTAACCGGCCATGATGCCGATGCCCTTGCCCGCCTGGCCGTTGATGATCGTGCCGAGCCCCGGCAGGAAGAAGGACAACACCAGCGAGAGCGCCGGCTCCTTGCGCGAGGCGCCGTAGTTGGGCGCGTACGGGTGCACAGCGCCCGCACCCGGGGCCCCGTAGGGCTGAACACCGAAGGGCTGGGCCCCATAACGCGGCATTCCGTAAGGCTGAGCGCCGAACTGCGAAGCGCCGTAGGGCCGATGGTCGAACGGCTGGTCGGCGAACGGCTGGTCGGCGAACGGCTGCTGACCGTACTGGGGGGACGTGTACCCCTGACCGCCGAAGTCGGTCGACCCGTAGGACTGCGTGCCGTACGTCGAGCCGAAGGACGCCGACCCGAAGAACTCCGTCCCGGAGGGCTCCGTCCCGTACGCCGCCCCGAAGTCATCGCGGTCGCGGCCGTGGGATTCGTGATTCTCCGACGGGGTAGTCATACCCACCACAGTAACGCGGGGTAGCGACATACCGGTTGCGAGCCGGCATCAGTTGCGCGCGGTCATCCCCGGCCGGGCCCAGATGTCGGCACAGTCGACGCAGGCGTCCTCCGACACGACCCCGACGCGCTGCAGTTGCCCGTACATCCAGCACCCGAGGCAGAAACCCAGGGCGGCCTCGGCGAGAGCTGCGGCCGCCAGCACGCCCAACACCACGACCCCCGCCGTCGTCAACCCGCCGAGGAGCAACCCGAGCGCGACGGAGGACATGACCAGTCCGATCGACTGGGCGAACCGCTTGGGTGGACCCGCGACCAGTCTGGGCTCGGAGCTGACCCTCGGGGCGAGCACGTGCACCGCGAGCCTCCCGAACGGTGAGTACCGCGGTCCTCCGGCCACCCGGAGGGCGAAACCGACGACCAGCGCCCCGGCGAGCCAGGTCTGCGCGGGCGGCGGCGCCAGCATCGTCACCACCGCGAGAGTCACCACCAGGCCGGCGGTGCACCGGGCGGCGTAGTCGTTGACGACCTCCGGGAACGCGAACACCTCTCGCAGACTCATGCCCGACCTCCTCGTACTCTCGGCGCTCTCTCCACCGGAACCCCGATAGACAGATCTGTCTATCACTGCCTCCGAGCGTACGCCCCACGCGGCGACAGCCGCAATCCTCGGACCGCCCGGGACCCGCGCGCGCCGACCCTCCCGCCGGGCGGATCAGGCTCCCCGCACCCCGCACCCCACACCCCACACCTAGGCTGGCGCCCGTGCCCCCACCGCTCCGTCGCCGTTCCGGCTCACCCCGACCGCCCGCCGCACCGTCCGTGCCGCGCCGGGAGCAACTGCAGACGCCGCGGTCAGAACTCGAACCGGACGGTCTGTGGGACGGAGTGTGGGCCACCGCCGAGGACACTCCGTCGCCAGCCGAGGGCGCGGTCCGGATGGGCGGCTCGGAAATCCGTGAGTCGGTCCTCCAGGGCATCCGGCTGAGCAGTGCCAGGGCCGACTCACTGCGACTCACCGACGTCGAGGTGCGCGGGTGCGACCTGTCCGGGATGGTCGCCGACGGAGCCACGGTGACGCGGGTCAGGTTCGTCGGATGCCGCCTCACCGGCATGGTCCTGTCCGACGCCAGGCTCACCGACGTGTCCTTCGAGGACTGTCACGCCGACATGATCAACCTCCGGATGGCACGGGTGCACCGGGTGCGCCTGTCCTCGACCCGTTGCAGGCAGGCCGACCTGCTGGAGGCGCGGGTGGCGGACCTGTCGACGGACGGCGCGGACCTCCGCGGGGCCACACTCCACAACGCGACCTTCACGGCCGCGGACCTCCGCGGGGCCGACCTGGAGGACGTGCGGGGACCGTCCGCCCTCCGGGGATCGCTCATCTCACCGGAGCAGGTCCTGGGGGTCGGCCTGGCCCTGATCGCCGAGGCGGGCATCAGGGTCGAATGACAGAGGCCGGGTCACCGGGGCGGGACGAACGCTCACGGCAGGTGGGTGGCGGCGTCGCGCCACTGGTTGACGGCCCGGTTGATCATCGCCTGGAGGCGGAGAACCTGGTCACGATCCGTCAGGGTGACCCCCTCGACCCCGGTCCTCAGCACGAGTTCGGGCATCCCGCGACCCGCGCCGTTCTCGTCGAGCACCACCGTCTCCGTGATGGTCACCTCGAGGACCGCGTCGTCGGCCGGCCCGTCGACTTCGGCGACGAGGTCATGCCTGTAGCGGAAGGTCGAGAAATCTACTGCATCGGTCACGAGGGGAACTCCCGACTGGGAACGGAGGGACTACGTCCACCATAGGGGCGGCGGGAAGGGTGATCGCACCAGTGGGACAGCGTGTTACCGGTTGTGACGGATCCGTGACCCGCACCACCGTCGATCGGTGCGGTTACCCCACTCGATGTGAGGAAAGTTGCGCGAGTTGCTTGTGTGACCGTTGTTACTAAACAATACTTCCCCCATGACACCAGCCGGTCAGCCGTCCCGCCACGCTCTCCTCCCCCGCCTCGTCGTGGCCCTGGCCTCCGCGGCCGCTCTGGCCCTCGGCCTCCTCGTCGTCGTCATATCCCCCCGCGCCGACGCCGTCGTCCCCCTCTCCCCCGCGTTCGACGGCCTTGCCCGCGGCATCGACTCCTCGAGCTGGCAGCACCCGCACGGTGCGCCCGTCGACTGGCACGCAGCCGCCGCGTCAGGCCAGTCGTTCGCCTTCATCAAGGCCACCGAGGGCACCGGCCCCGCGAACCGCTATTACGAGGCCGACGTCGCAGACGCCCGGGCCGCGGGGATGGCCGTGGGCAGCTACCACAAGGCTCGCCCCGCGATGGATCCGGCGATCCAGGCACGCGCATTCGCCACCCGGGTGCAGTCGGTGGGCGGCGAGCAGCTACCACCGGTGCTCGACATCGAGACCGACGAGGGCAAGAACCCGCAGGAGCTGATCGAGTGGACGCGGGTCTTCCTGACGGAGCTTCAGCACCTCACCGGTAGGACGCCGATCGTCTACACGTACCGGTTCTTCTGGATCGACCGGATGGCCAACACCACCCAGTTCTCCGAGTACCCGCTGTGGTTGGCCGAATACGGGGTCCCGGAGCCGACGCTCCCCGTGATCGGCGGGTGGGACGAGTGGCTGCTGTGGCAGAACTCGGAGACCGGGGAGGTGCCGGGCTTCGCCGGCCCCGTGGACCTCAACGTCTTCGCCGGGACCATCGAGGAGCTCGGGGCGTGGATCGGCCCCGTCTCGCCGGGTGAGGCACCGGTGCCCGAGGCCGCACCCGAGGTGGCCCCCGAGTCCGCACCCGCCGGGGATCGGGCCCCCATCCTCGACCCCGCTCCGGCGCCCGTCGCCGGG
>NZ_JAALDV010000558.1:433-4572 GCF_014145045.1 Dietzia sp. DQ12-76 | reverse complement strand
GTGCGGGACGAGGCCGCCGCGGCGCCGCACGGCGGACCCCTGGCAGGACTCCGGGTGGTGGAGATGGAGGCCATCGGGCCGCTCCTGCACGCGGGTCTCATGCTGGCGGACCTCGGCGCCGAGGTGATCCGGGTGGTGCGACCCGTCCCCGTGGGGGCCGA
Source organism: Dietzia sp. DQ12-76 (assembly GCF_014145045.1). Lineage (NCBI taxonomy): Bacteria > Bacillati > Actinomycetota > Actinomycetes > Mycobacteriales > Dietziaceae > Dietzia > Dietzia sp. DQ12-76. The sequence continues at coordinate 4,411 of NZ_JAALDV010000558.1, read as the reverse complement.
CGACGGCAACGACGACGCGAACGCGGGAATGCTCCGGGGCAGGACCGAGCTCGCGGTCGACCTGACCGAACCGGACGGCCTGCGCCGGGTGCGCGACCTGGTGGGCCGCGCCGACGTCCTGATGGAGGGGTCCCGCCCGGGAACGATGGAGAAACTCGGTCTCGGCCCCGACGTGTGGCAGCAGGAGAACCCGGGGTTGATCTACGGCCGCATGAGCGGCTGGGGACAGGAGGGACCGCTGGCCCGCGTGGCCGGACACGACATCAACTACCTCGCACTGTCAGGCGCCCTGGGGCAACTCGGCCCGGCCTCCGGGCCGCCCACACCACCGCTGAACCTCGTCGGCAACTTCGGCGGAGGGTCGATGTTCCTGCTGGTGGGGATCCTCGCCGCCCTCCACGAGCGGCAGCGGACGGGCCGGGGCCAGGTCGTGGACGCGGCGATGGTCGACGGCGCCGGTTCCCTGACGGGTCTGGTCCGATCGTGGCAACACTCCGGGCGATGGTCGTCCCGCCGGGGCACCAATCTCCTCGACGGCTCGGCACCGTTCTACCGGGCCTACGAGTGCGCCGACGGCGGGTTCGTCGCGGTGGGAGCGCTCGAGGACGTGTTCTATGACCGCGTCGTGCGCGGTCTCGGGCTGGATCACGCCGACCTGCCGAATCGCTGGGACACCACCAACTGGGACGCGCTGACCGCGCTCTTCGGTCGGTCGTTCGCCTCGCGTGACCGCGACGCCTGGGCCGAGGTCTTCGACGAGCTCGACGCGTGCGTCACACCGGTGCTCACACTCCGGGAGGCCACGCTCCACGACCACGCGGTCCGGCGGGAGTCTTTCGTCGACGCGGGGGGCTACCCGATGCCCGCCGCGGCCCCTCGGATGAGCACCTCCCGCGGAGCGGCACCGCCTCGAGCGCGGTCGGACATGGACGCGGTTCTGTCGCGGTGGAGGAATTCGCCCCGGTGAGGTCCGTGTTCCCGGTGAACGGCGGTGGCGCCCCGGGCCGGCGCCTCCGCCCCGGCGGTCAGACCTCCCGCGCCATCGCCCGCCCGGCCTTCATCCCGGAGAAGATGCAGCCGCCGAGGAAGGTGCCCTCGAGCGAGTTGTAGCCGTGGACCCCGCCGCCACCGAAACCGGCGACCTCCCCCGCCGCGTACAGACCGGGGAAGGGCTCCCCGTCCGGTCGCAGACACTGGGAGTCCAGCGTGGTCTCGATCCCGCCCAGGGTCTTGCGGGTCATGAGGTGCACCTTGATCGCGATCAGCGGGCCACCCGAGCCAGCAGCGGATCCCTTGCCGGCGCCCGAGTCCGCGAGCAGCTTGTGCGGCTTGGCGATGCGGGTGAGCTTGTCGGTGAGCACCCGGCGAGAGTTGTGGATGGCCTGCACCTGCGCGTCCTTGGCAAAGGGGTTGTCCATCTGGCCGTCCATCGACAGGACGAACTCACGCACACTCTCCACGTCGAGCTCGGGCTCGTCCCCACCGACCAGCTCGTTCATCCCGGCGACCAGCTCCTCCAGGGAGTCGGCCACCACCCAGTCCACGCCCTTCTCGGCGAATGCGCCGACCGACGCCGGCAGCCCCTTCTTGGCGCGGGACAGGAACTTCGTGACCACCTTGTCGGTCATCTCCGGATTCTGCTCGGAACCGGAGAGCACGAACTCCTTCTCCGCGATGGCCGAGTCCAGGACGAACCACGAGTAGTCGAACCCGGTCCGGCGGATGGCCTCGACGGAGGCGGTGGTGTGGAACCCCGGGAACAGCGGCACGGGCATCCGCGCGCCCGTGGCGTCCAGCCACAGCGTCGACGGGCCCGGGATGATGCGGATGGCGTGAGAGGGCCAGATGGGCGCGAAGTTGGCGACCCCCTCGGTGTAGTGCCACATCCGGTCGCGGTTGATGAGGTTCGCTCCCGCCGAGCCCGAGATCTCGAGCATGCGGCCGTCGACGTGCTCCGGGACCCCCAGGATGAGGTCCCGCGGCGCGTCCCCCATCCGGTCCGTCGGCCAGTACCGGCGCACAAGGTCCGGGTTGCCGCCGATCCCGCCCGAAGACACGAGCACGGCGCCGCCGCGGAACTCGAAGGTCCCGGTCTCCTCGCGGGGCGAGGACACCCCGCGGTCCAGATCGCACGGGACCAGGGTGGCCCCGCGGACGCCGACCGCCCGACCGTCCTCGACCACGATCTCGTCGACCCGGTGCCGCACCGCGAACCGCACCAGCCCCTCGGCGGCGGCCGCGCGAACCGGTTCCTCGAAGACCCGCACCACCTCGGGCCCCGTGCCCCAGGTCACGTGGAAGCGCGGCACGGAGTTGCCGTGGCCCCCCACGTCCCCGCCACCACGTTCCGCCCAGCCGACGGTGGGGATGATCTTGAGCCCCAGCGCGTTGAGGTACGTCCGCTTCTCCCCCGCCGCGAACTCCACGTACGCCCGCGCCCACCGACGGGGCCAGTGATCCTCCGGCCGGTCGAAGGCGGCCGACCCGAGCCAGTCGCGCCACGCCAGGTCCAGTGAGTCGTGAATGCCGATGCGCCGCTGCTCGGGGGTGTCCACCAGGAACAGGCCGCCGAGTGACCAGTACGCCTGCCCGCCCAGGTTCTTCTCGTTCTCCTGATCCACCACGAGAATCTTCTTGCCCGCCCGGCTCGCCTCGTAGGTGGCCACCAGCCCCGCCAGCCCGTGACCCACCACGATGATGTCGGGCTCGAACCCGGGTTCGGGAGCCGGGAGCGGCCCGGCGTTGGCCGCGGTCGAGGCGGACGGCGGGGCGTACGAGGGGTAGACGGGGCGGACGGGACGGGCCTCCCCGGCTGTGCGGCCGGGGCGCGACGAGAAGTTGGTCATGAGTCCAGTGTGCCGGGTCACTCCAGGAGATGACGCAGATACCGCTCGGGCGCCGCGAGATACCGGCGGTAGTGGTCCACCATCGCCAGGTCCTCCCAGCGGCGACGGCTCATCCCCTCCTCCGACAACTCGTATACCGCCGCCCCCGGCACGGAGGCCAGGATCGGCGAGTGGGTGGCCATGAGCACCTGGGTGCTCCGACGGCCGGCCAGGTCGAGCAGCAGCGCGACCAGCCGGAGTTGGGCGTCGAAGGACAACCCCGCCTCGGGCTCGTCCAACACGAACAGCCCGCCGCCGGTGAACCGTGAGTCCAGCAGGTCCCAGAACGCCTCGCCGTGGCTGCGCGCGTGGAAGTCCTGCCCCGGCCCCGTCGCCTGGAGGTAGGTGAACAGGCCGTGGAGGGTCTCGGCCCTCACGAAGTAGCCCCACCGGGGCGCCCCGCCCCCGCGCACCAGTCGCAGCGCGTCGTGCAACGGGGACTCCGACGCCCACGTCGAGTTCCGGGCGCCGGTGGACCCGCCCTCGGCGTTGAGGCCGAACGCCATGGCCACCGCCTCGACGATCGTGGACTTGCCGGACCCGTTCTCCCCCACCAGGACGGTGAGGGCGTCCAGCTCCAACCCTTCGCGCACCAGAGCCGATACCGCGGGGACCGAGTACGGCCACGACCCGGCGCGCGGCACGAGCTGGGGGTCCACCGTGACGCGGACCAGCGGCCGCGGGTCCAGCACGCCGTCTCGACTCACGCGGCCACGGTACCGTGGCCGACATGCGGATCCACCAGATGAACTGCGGGACGTTCGCCGGACGGGTGCCGACCCGCGTGCTGCTGGTGGAGGCCCCGGGGGGTCTGGTGCTGGTGGACACCGGTGTCGGGCTCCGCGACGTCGCGGACCCCGCCGCCCGGCTGGGCCCGATGAGGCACGCGATGCGCCCGCGGCTGGACGCGGCCGAAACGGCGCGTCGCCGCATCGAGAACATGGGACTGGACCCCCGCGAGGTGCGCCACATCGTGCTCACCCACATGGACTTCGACCACATCGGCGGTCTCGCCGACTTCCCCGGGGCGAAGGTGCACGTGGCCTCCGAGGCCCTGACGTGGGCGGTGCGCACCCCCCGCTGGATCGAGCGG
>NZ_JAALDV010000558.1:0-299 GCF_014145045.1 Dietzia sp. DQ12-76 | reverse complement strand
TCCCCTGGATCACGTCCTCGAGGGGATGATCCTCGTGGATCTGCCGGGTCACACCGTCGGACATGCCGGGGTGCTGGTCCCGGGGGATCCCGGGGACCCGGGCGAGCTCGACGTCCTGCACGCCGGGGATGCGTTCTACCTCAGGGGGCAGATCGATCCCTCGGTCGGATACCCCAGGGCGATCGCGGTCGCGGAACGCACCCTGTCGCTGGTCCCCTCGGCCGTGGAGCTGACCCACGCGCGCCTCGCGGCGCTGGCCGGGCGTCGCGGCTCGGATCTGCGGGTGGTGTGCGCCCACG
>NZ_JAALDV010000557.1:0-1313 GCF_014145045.1 Dietzia sp. DQ12-76 | reverse complement strand
CACCGGCGGCCGCGACGAGCAGCGGCTGGGCCGAACACACCAGCGCAGCCGTCCCCGCGTCCACCCCGGCCGCGGACGCGGCGAACAGGCCCCCGAGGAACATCCCGTGCGCGGTGAGGCCCAGAACGCACTGCCGCCCGAGATCACGACGGCCGATCCGGCTGCCGAGCACCGTGACCACCGAGAGCAGGACGCCGGCGGTGATGACGTACCGCCACGCCAGCAGCCCCGCGGGTTCGGTGTCCGCCGTACCCCACGCGGCACCCACGAAACCGCAACTCCACAACACCACGAAGGCGCCGGCCACCAGAATCCTGTCCACGGCCCGAGCAAAGCATACCGATCGGTATACTGTCAGTGCACCCGTCGGGCACCGCCGGGGAGTGCACTGTCCCGAGGAGGACCGGGTGACCCCTGAGCCGTGGCCGATCATCCCCACGACCGAGGTGGGGGAGCGCATCCTCCTGGCGGCCGACGAGCTCTTCTACTCGCGGGGCATCACCGCAGTGGGCGTCGAACTCATCGCCGAGCAGGCGCGGACGACCAAACGCACGCTCTATCAGCGCTTCGGGTCCAAGGACGGCCTCGTCGACGCGTACCTGCGGCGACGCGGCAGCCGGTGGCAGCAGTATCTCGTCGATCATCTCGACGCGACGGAGTGGACCCTGCCCCGGTTCTTCCGGCGGGCCGAGGACTGGGCCGGGCCGAACCGGCGCGGATGCGCTTTCGTCAACGCGTGGGCCGAGGTCGGGGGAGCGGGGCGTTCTGCCGCCGCCGAGACGATCAGGGAGGAGAAGCGGTGGATGCGGAGGCTGCTCGCTGAGCTCGTCGGTGGTGACCCCGCCGTGGCGGCGGCCGTCCACCAGCTCTACGAGGGGGCGCAGGTCGCCGCGACGGTGTTCGGTGAGACCACGGCGTTCCGGGTGGCCGATGATGCGGCGCAGGTGATCGTGGCGGCCGCCAAGGGGTGAGACGGGACGGGTCGCGGGACGGCCGCGGCGGGGGTGGTGATACCGCAACGCAGGAGTTATCAATGAATACTTATTGACACGACCGCATGCCTGTCCTACTTTCGGGGGACAGGCATATCCCGCGCCAGCCCCCTGGCCGAGGCCGCGGGCCGCCGGAGAGGTGGACACCATGCGGATCATCGTCGCGGACGGCGAGGGGTCGTACCGCTCCTCCTCGGGGGTGCTGGACGGCTTCGTCGACGACCTGTCCTCCCGCCTCGGCGCCCGCGCCGCGGTCCGGGTGCAGTGGCCGGAGCCGGAACGGACGCGCCTCCACCGCCCGCGGAGCTGGGACGCCGCCTC
>NZ_JAALDV010000556.1:0-1308 GCF_014145045.1 Dietzia sp. DQ12-76 | reverse complement strand
CCCGGCTCCCGAGTCGGGAGCCGGGGCCGCAGGCGCTACCGCTCGCGCTGATCAGTCGCGGAAGTAGCTCATCAGGCGCAGGATCTCGATGTACAGCCAGACCAGGGTGACGGTCAGGCCGAGCGCGACGCCCCACGCCATCTTGTTGGGGGCACCGGCACGAACGAGGCGGTCGGCGTTGTCGAAGTCGAGCAGGAAGCTGAACGCGGCGAGGCCGATGCACAGGAGACAGAAGGCGATCGCGATCGGGCCACCGTTGTAGAGCGGATTCGAGCCGCCGGTGAAGAAGCTGAGCACGATGCTGCCGAGTGCCGCGAACAGCACGCCCACGATGGCGGCGGTGAGGAAGCGCGTGAACTTGGGGGTCACGCGAACGGCGCCGGTCTTGTAGACGAACAGCATGCCCACGAACACACCGATGGTGCCGAGGATCGCGGCGCCGACCGCACCGAGGACGCCACCGCCCTGGATGTCGGCGGTGAACAGGTACGTGGCCGCGCCGACGAACAACCCCTCGAGCGCACCGTAGGTCAGGGTGATCGGAGCGGAGTCCATCTTCCGGCCGAAGGTGGCGATGAGCACCACGACGAGGCCACCGATACCGCCGACGAGCAGCAACGGGAAGAGCAGACCGGGGTTGACGCTGATCATGTAGAACGCGATCACGCCCACGATGCTGAGCAGGCCCAGCGTCATGGCGGTCTTGGTGACGACGTCGTCGATCGTCATGGGCCGCGTGTCCGCCTCGAACTGCGGATGGGCCTGGGGCGCACCGTACCCGGCCTGGGCACCGAAGCCCTGGTGGCCGTACTGGCCCTGCTGGAAGGTGGCACGGCCCGCGCCACCGAGGTGGGTGGCGCCACGCGCGCTGTCCTGGGACAGAGAGCTGAAGACCGGATTGCTACTGCTGCGCATCGAGGTCCCTTCGGATTGTCGGGGAAGGTCGTGTAGCGAGAGTCCCCGCCGGGTCACCGACGAATCACTCGTACTGGGTCAACGCGTGGGCGCACCTGAGTGTTCCCCGCATTGATTCTTATCTTGCCTGACCGGTGGACCACTCGACGCAACCGTCAGTTATCGATATGTCGTTGACATTCTTGAGAATGGCGCGGATACTTCTAGACAGACGGGGGCCAACCAGGCACCCCAGATCGGAAGGAGTCGCGATGAACATCGACGACACATACGGGCCGGGCGACTTCGGCCCGTCGGCGACACCGGGCCGGGGCGGACATCCCCGGCGAGGCGGCCGCCCCGGCCGTCAGCACGGACACCACAGGGGCCGTCGTCACGAGCACGGTGGCGGCG
>NZ_JAALDV010000555.1:0-1301 GCF_014145045.1 Dietzia sp. DQ12-76 | reverse complement strand
TGGCGGACCTCGACGAGGCCGCGGAACTCGTCGAGGTGGGCGGGAGGGGCGACGCCGTCGGCGGTGAGGAGGACGACTGTCGGTCGCGTGGCCGGACCCCGGTGGTGCTGCGTCATGGACACACCGTAGCGCGTGGGACCACACCCCCCGAAGATCGTCGGATTGTTGACAATCTACCGGCAGTCGCCACACACTGGCCCCATGACCGCGCACCTGTCCCCCCTTCTCAAGCAGGCCACTCCCGTCGTGGTGGACCACGCCCTCGGCTCGTGGATCCACGGCACCGACGGCCGCGACTACCTGGACTTCACGACCGGCATCGGCGTGACCAGCACCGGACACTGCCACCCGGAAGTGGTCGCCGCCGCCCGTGAGCAGTGCGGGAAGATCATCCACGCGCAGTACACGACCGTCATGCACCAACCGCTGCTCCAGCTGACGGAGAAGCTCGGCGAGCACCTGCCCGAGGGGATCGACTCGGTCTTCTACGCCAACTCCGGCTCCGAGGCGGTCGAGGCGGCCGTCCGGCTGGCCCGCATGGCCACCGGCCGACCCAATATCGTCACCGTCCAGGGCGGGTTCCACGGCCGCACCGTCGCCGCCGCCAGCCTCACCACCGCCGGCACCCGCTTCTCCGCCGGTTTCTCCCCCCTCATGGGCGGGGTGGTGATGACCCCGTTCCCGCACGCGCTCCGGCACGGGTGGACCCAGGACGACGCGATCGACTTCGCGCTCGCCGAGCTGGACTACCTGATGGCCTCCCGCGTCGACGCCCGCGAGATCGCGGCCTTCCTCATCGAGCCGGTACTCGGCGACGGCGGATACATGGCCACCCCGCCGCGCTATCTGCAGGGCCTGCGCGACCGCGCCGACCGGATCGGCGCGCTGCTCGTGCTCGACGAGGTCCAGGCCGGCATCGGTCGCACGGGCCGGTTCTGGGGCCACCAACACACCGAGGGCCTGGTCCCGGACGTCATCATCACCGCCAAGGGGATCGCTTCGGGCTTCCCCATCTCCGCGATCGCCGCACCCGAGGCCATCATGGCCAAGGCCTGGCCCGGGTCGCAGGGTGGAACCTACGGCGGCAACGCCGTCGCGGCCGCCGCCGGGGTGGCCACCCTCGGGGTGGTCGAGAGGGAGAGCCTGGTGGACAACTCCGCCGAGCGCGGGGCCCAACTCCTCGACGGCCTGCGGCGTAGCCTCGGCGACGTGGGCGAGATCTGTGACATCCGCGGGACCGGCCTCATGCTGGGCGTCGAGTTCGGCGACCCGACCGCACCCGCCGGGAGCGCCGGCGCGGT
>NZ_JAALDV010000554.1:0-2545 GCF_014145045.1 Dietzia sp. DQ12-76 | reverse complement strand
GCGTCTCCGTCCCGCACCGCCTGTTCGGCGGCGGCGGGGTCGGCGACCTCGGTGACGGACAGCTCGATCGGGGGGACACCCGCCTGCGCGCCGGGTCCGGTCCCCTCCTCGGCGCCCTCCCTGTCCGGGGTGGCCGCAGCAGCTGCGGCGTGCACGATGGCCGAGGCGTCGTTAGAGGCGACGGCGACGGTCTTCTCGTCATCGCGCCCGCCGAGGAGGAACGACAGCCCGAAGGCGACGACGAAGATCGCGATGGTGGTCAGGGTGGAGATGATGAAGTTTCGATCGCGGAGTTTGACCATGATCTCGCGACCGGCGACGATGCGCCAGGCGGACTCGGTCGCCGGCGACCGGGTGGGGGTCGTGGTGGTCATGACGTCACCTCGCGGTAGATCTCGGAGAGGGTGGGAACGACTTCGGCGAGCTCGCGGACGCTGCCCCGCGCCATCGCCTCGCGCAGGACGAGGTCGGTCACCTCGGGGCGGTCGAGGTCCAGTAGTGCGGTGGGACCGTCGACGTCGACGACGTGGACGCCCGGCAGACCCCGGACCCACCCGACGTCCGTACCGGCGACCAGCCGGTGCAGGACGCGGCCACGTCGGCGGAGGTCGTCCACCGTCCCGTTGGCGACGACCCGCCCGCCCGCCAGGACGACGAGGTGGTCGCAGAGGCGTTCCACCAGGTCGAGTTGATGCGAGGAGAACAACACGGGCACACCCTGACTCGTGTACTCGCGCAGCAGGTCGACCATGGAGTCGACGGCGACCGGGTCCAGGCCCGAGAAGGGTTCGTCGAGGACCAGCAGTTCCGGCCCGCCGATGACCGCGGCGACGACCTGGACGCGCTGCTGGTTGCCCAGGGACAGCGACTCGAGCTTGTCCCCGGTACGGTCGCCGAGCCCGAAGCGGTCGAGCAACTCCGTCGCCGACCGACGTGCGCCCTCCGGGCTGCGCCCCTGGAGTCTGCCGAGGTAGACGAGTTGGTCGAGGATGGGCTGCTTCGGGTACAACCCACGCTCCTCCGGCATGTACCCGAAGGTGCGACGATCCGCGACCGTCACCTCCCGGCCCTTCCACATGACCGTGCCCGCGGTCGGCTGCAGAACGCCCATGATCATCCGCATGGTGGTGGTCTTCCCGGCGCCGTTGCCGCCGACGAAACCGGTCATCGCCCCCCGCGGGACCTCGAATCCGACGTCGTCCACGGCGAGGGTCTCCCCGAATCGTCGGGTCAGCCCGTCGAGTTCCAGCATGGTGTCCTCCCTGGTGTCCTGTACCGCGTCCACGCTATGGCTCCAGGGCGGTCCGGCGGATCAGCCGGGAGGATGACATCTCCGGGGAGAGCAGGGAAGGTCTCCCCCTCAGGGGGGAGACGCAGGGCGCGGGCGGGCGGCCGTCCGTTCGTCGCGGCTCACTCGCCGGGGTGGACGAGGCCGGCCTCGTAGGCCAGGACGACCGCCTGGACGCGGTCTCGGAGGTGGAGCTTGGACAGGCACGCGGACACGTGGGTCTTGACCGTGGCCTCGCCCACGACCAGCGTGCGCGCGATCTCCGCGTTGGACAACCCCCGGGCGACAAGACGCAGGACCTCGGTCTCCCGGGCGGTGAGCTCGTCCAGTGCCACCGGCCGGGACCCCGCGGGCGCGGGTGACCCGTCGCCGGCGTCCGGTGCCGTGGGAGCGGTGAGCCGTTCGATGACGCGGCGGGTGACCTCGGGCGCGAGCAGCGCGTGGCCGTGCCCCACGGCGCGGACCCCGTCGACCAGGTCCTGCGGGTCGGAGTTCTTGAGCAGGAAGCCACCGGCCCCGGCGCGCAATGCGTCGAACAGGTAGTCGTCCCGGTCGAAGGTCGTGAGGATCAGCACCCTGGCCAGGGCCTCACCGGTGATGAGTCGGGTCGCCTCGATGCCGTCGGTGCCCGGCATCTGTACGTCCATCAACACCACGTCGGGCCGCAGTCGCCGACACATCTCCACCGCCTGCGCACCGTCCGCGGCGTCGCCGATCACCTCGAGGTCGGGTTCCACGCCGAGCATCATCGAGAATCCGGACCGCATGAGCGGCTGATCGTCCACCACGAGGACCCGCAGGACGGTGTTCATGTCCGGTCGGCCTCCACGTCGGGGCGGTACGGCAGGCGCACCCGTACCCGGTAGCCGCCGGTCACCCGCGGCCCGATCTCGCACTCCCCGCCGTGTGACCGCACCCGTTCGCGCATACCCAGCAGGCCCAGACCACTCCCGGAGGTGCCGACCCGGGGGCGCCCGGCGTCAAGGATCTCCACCTCCGCGTACGGGGTCCCGCCCGGTCCCTCACCGGTGCGCAGGACGTCGCTCGCGCGGTCGGCCGTGGAGTGCCGCCGGACGTTGGCCAGCGCCTCCTGCGCGGTCCGGTACAGGGACAGGCCGACGACCGGCGGGACCTCCTCGACCGGGTGTCCGGTGCCCGTGACCACCGAGACGCTGGTGGTGAAGTCGGCCGATTCGTGAGAGGCCGCGAGGCGGCCGAGGTCGGCGATCCCCCGCACCGCGGATCGGGAGTGGTCCG
>NZ_JAALDV010000553.1:0-1208 GCF_014145045.1 Dietzia sp. DQ12-76 | reverse complement strand
GGCCCTGGCCGCGGCGATCGCCGCGGGCCGGGACGTCGAGGGGGCACGTGCCGAGATCGGACGGGTGCGGTCGAACGGGTGAGGCGGGGCGGGGCCGGCGGGACGGCCTGATCGACGACGACGAGCGGCGCACGGTGAATTGCGAATCCCGCCTACAGCCGCGCGCCGCGGGCGGACACTGGTGTCCTACGCCTCTACGAGCCGAGGCCGCGTCCGCCAGTCGATCACGCCAGTCGATCAGAGGAGAAACCAGTGTCCTTCCAGGCATACCTCGACACCATCGAGACCAAGACCGGGCTCACGCCGCGGCAACTCGTGAACCAGGCCACCGACCGCGGTTTCGGTCCCGGGACCAAGGCCGGGCCGATACTGGAGTGGCTGAAGAACGACTACGGCCTCGGCCGCGGCCACGGCATGGCGCTCGTCCACGTGATCACCAAGGGACCGCAGATCAGCTCGAAGCACGTGGGCTCCACCGGTTCGCACGCTGACGCGACCGACATGCTCTGGCTCGACGGGGCGGCCACCAACCCGAATCGCTGAGCTCGGGCGTCCGTTGTCACCTACCCGCTGTCCTGCGGCCCCTCCGGGAGCCGCTCCTCGTTCAGGCCGGACCATTCGACGTAGTCCGCCCAGGCGCGCTCGTAGGACAGCGTGTCCGGTTCTGCGGCAGAGGGTCCGGCGCGTGCGACGGTCCGACCCCGCCGGATCCCGAAGGGCCAAATTTTTCTCATCTTCTTATTCGGTGGCGAGATCGGACCGGATGGGAATGCGGCATCGTGTTCGCCACACCGTGACTCAGATCCGAGAAGGGAGACGACCGACGGGGGTGCTCGGGCGTCCCCGGACTCACGCGTTCTGTTCGGTCCACTCTCCGGACGCGTAGTCGGTCGCCAGCTGCCGCAGCGCGTCGTGGTCGACCCCCAGGAGACTCATGGGTGGGCGCCGGTCGGGTAGGGCGATCGACGGCAGGGTCCACCAGGAGAGTGCGGCGTCCGGAAAGCGACGAGCGTCCAGCAGCCGGTTGATCGCGCAGATGATGTTGTCCGGATCGCGCGGATCGACGTGGTCCATCTGGAATCGGGGGTACACCCATCTCCGGTCGCCGCGCAGCGCGATGAGCCGGCCGTCTCGCGCGAAGGTCCGCAGTGCGTCGGCGGAGGCGGTGGATTCGGACAGCACCCCGCGCCGCACGAGGACCTCGGCCG
>NZ_JAALDV010000552.1:1857-3803 GCF_014145045.1 Dietzia sp. DQ12-76 | reverse complement strand
CGGCCCGGTCGATCGGGGGACGGCCGGGCGGGGTCCGGTTCTCTGGGGGCCGGCCGACGGGGAACCTGTCGACTGCGGGCCGGTGGACTGCGGCCCGGTCGACCGGGGGCTGGTGGTTGGCGGGCCTCCTGCCGGCGCCGCTGCGCCGAAATCGCCCGTGAACAGAGAGTCATCCCCGTCGAGGAGGTGCTTGGTCACCATCGCGCGGGGGCTCATGCCCCGCAGATCGCTGAGCTGCTTGAGCGGTTCGCGGAATTCCTCGAAGTCGGCCCCGTAGTCATCGCGCAGCTGCTGCTGGGCGGTCCCGGCGAACTCCTTGACCTTGCGGATCGCGGACGCGAGCCACCGGGCGGCTTCGGGAAGGCGCTCGGGCCCCAGGACGACGAGCGCTATCACGCCCAGTACCAGGAGCTCGGACCAACCCACGTTAGAGAACATCGCCTCTGAGGATACGTCGTCCGGCACCCCTGGTCACCACGACCTCGGACCACGCCGGGGTCAGGCGAGGACGGGGCGGACGGTCACCTCGATCCGTGAGCCGTCTCGGATGACCTCCACCGGGACGTCCACGTCCGCGCCGGCGCGACGGACGGCCACGATGAGTTCGTCGGACGAACGCACCCGACGTTCACCGATCATCGTCACCACGTCGCCTTCCCGCAGACCGGCCTCGAGCGCGGGCGAGCCCTCGCGGACGTTGACGAGCTCGGCGCCCTCGACGTCGCCGTTGTCCGCCTTGCGCGCGTTCACACCGATCGTGGCATGACGCACGGACCCCTCGGTCATGAGCGAGGTCGCGATGGCGCGCACGTCGTTGACGGGGATCGCGAACCCGAGGCCGATCGATCCGCCTGTCCGGGTGAAGATCGAGGTGTTGATGCCGATCACCGCCCCACTGGCGTCGATGAGCGGACCGCCCGAGTTGCCGGGGTTGATCGCCGCGTCCGTCTGGATGGCGTCGATCACGACGTCCCCGTCGGACGTCGACTCCCCCAGCGCGATCGGCCGCTCGGTGGCCGACACGATGCCCTCGGTGACCGTCCTGGCCAGGCCCAGGGGCGAACCGATGGCCACCACCTGCTCGCCCACCTCGACCCGCTCGGAATCCCCGAGCGTCGCCACGGTGAGGTTCTGGACCCCGTCGACCTTGAGCACCGCGAGGTCGGTCGCCGGGTCGCGGCCGACCAGTTCGGCCGACGCCCTGGTCCCGTCCGTAAAGACGACGTCGATGTCCGCCCTGTCCGCGGCACCGTCCATCGTGACGACGTGGTTGTTGGTGACGATGTACCCCTGCGGGTCGATGACGATGCCTGAGCCCTCACCCCGCGCCGAGGGGGTCGAGACCTGGATGTTGACCACCGCCGGCTGGACCCGCTGGGCGACCTCACCGACCGGGTTGTCGGGCCGCAGGACGTTCGTCGGCGCGTCGGCGATGCGGACGGTCGACGTGGTGAGCACTCGCGCCGAATCGGCGACGATCGCTCCGATCCCGCCACCCACCAGGGCGATGACGGCGACGGCGGCGGCGGCTGCCCCGAGTGCCTGCCGACTCAGCCGCCGTTCGAACAGAGCCTCGGAGAGCGACAGCCTCGGGGGCGGGGGCACGGAGGAACCGGACAGATCCTCGGGTCCGGGCTCCCCGACCGCCTCCACGGCGGGTGCTCCGAACCCCACGGGCGCGTGGGGATCGCGCCAGGGGTCGGGTGATGCGGGTGGCGGCTCCTCGGTCTGGTCCTGCCACGACGGGTGTCGCTCGATCCCCCCGTCGGTGTCACCGGACGGGCCGAACGCGGCGGCCAGCGCGGGGTCGGAACCGTCTCGGCGCGCCGGCCCGGACGCGTGACCCGGTGAGGAGGGGTCGTCCGGAGACGCCGGGCGCCGGGGATCGAATCCCCCGGTCACCCCGGCCGGTCGGGAGAAGAGTCCGGCGGAGGCCTCGTCCACCT
>NZ_JAALDV010000552.1:0-1775 GCF_014145045.1 Dietzia sp. DQ12-76 | reverse complement strand
CGATCGGGGTCCGCGCCCCGCCCCACCGGACCGGGCACTCCATTCTCATCCTCCACGCGACCCAGCCTAACGGCCGGGCGGGCGCAGGCGGCGCAGGAGTCTCGACCACCGGCTGCCCGACGAGGGCTCCGTGACCCGGGGGACGTCCTCGGACGCGCCCTCCCCGAGACGTCGGAGTCGCTCCCGCAGATCCCCGGGCATGTGGATGGGGCCGGACCCGCGAAGAGCCCGACGAGCGTCCTGCTGTTCGGTCACCTCGCGGCGGCACTGCGGGCACAGCGCGAGATGGGCGTCCGCGCGGACCTTTCCGGCGGAGGGGAGGCACCCGTCGACGTACGCCGCCGCCGCCTCGGTGGAGAGGTGGTCGGTGGAGAGGAAGTGGTGTCCCCCACGGGGAGGCGGAGTGCTCTCCGCCACTTCACGGACCGAATCCCGGGACAACCGGTACTCGGGGGCGGGACCGCGTCCCGCCTGGTATCGGTCCACCCTCGCCCCTTCTCGTCCGTCTTCCTCTGTACCTGATCCGGCCGGCACCCGGCGCTCCCACCGTCCGAGGGGCTCAACGCGCCGAGGGCGCCGCTGGTTCCCCGCAGACCCGGAGAGATCAGTCGATGCCCTGGTGCACCCCGGTCACGCCGGCCGCCTCGAGTTCGGCCCGCAGGGCGGACCGTCCCCGATGGATCCGGCTTCGGACCGTCCCCATCTTCACGCCGAGGATCCGTCCGACCTCCTCGTAACTGAGATCCTCGATGTCGCACAGCACCACCGCCGCGCGGAACTCGGGTGAGAGGTTGGCCAGGGCGGTCTGGAGCACCGGATCGAAGGTCTCCTCCGAGAGGACCTGCTCCGGACTGCGTTCCCGGCCCGGCACCCGCTCGGCGTCGTCGGGGAGAGCCTCGAAGCGGATGCGGCCTCGGCGCCGCGCCATGTCGAGGAAGAGGTTGGTGACGATGCGGTGCATCCACCCCTCGAAGGTGCCCGGCTTGTACTTGTCCAGGGACCTGAACACCCGGATGAACGCCTCCTGGGTGATGTCCTCCGCGTCGTGGGCGTTTCCGCAGAGCCGGAAGGCCAGACGGTAGACCCTGTCCCCGTGCTGGGCGACGAGTTGGGACCAGGACGGCATGTCCGCGGCATCACCGCTCGCGTCGAAGCGTGCGGTCCCCACCGCCTCATCGTGGTCCCCGCCGGGGACGATCGACGTCTCGTGCACGGTCTGCGAGTACATGCGCTGCCGCCGCCTTCCGGCGCGGGATCCTCGCAAGTCGCCCGCGCGGTCTTCCGCCGCACCCTCGTGGAGCGACGTGGTCCCACCCTCCCTCATCGGGCTGTTCTCACGGTATACCCGTACTGAGATCCCCCTGAGAGTCTCATACCGATCCGATCACCGCGCGTTGGACACGTCGTACGCGCACGCGGCGATACGCTGACCAGGTGTCCGATTCGACTGACGTCCCCGCCACCGACCGTTCCCGGCTCACCGATCTCGCGCGCCGCAGTGCCGGTCTGGTCGACGACTCCCTCTACGCCCCCGCACGCGCGGAGGCGGCCGAACTGGGTGCCGCCTCCCCGGACGCGTTGACCGCCGAGGTGATCCGGTTGGTCGCGAGACTGACCGGAGCCCGGGCCGCGGTGTGCATCTCCCCCGCTCCCGGCGTCCCCGCCCTGGCGATCCTGGCCGCGACCGGGCAGGGCTCGGGCACCGTGGTCACCTGCATCACCGACGATCCTCATCACCTCGAGGCGGCGCGGGCCGCGGTGCGGGACGCCGGCCA
>NZ_JAALDV010000058.1:0-4227 GCF_014145045.1 Dietzia sp. DQ12-76 | reverse complement strand
GGGACTACGAGGTCTGCGCCACGTACGCCCGCGGGCCGAGACTGTTCGCCGTCGCGGCCCGCATCCGGGTCACCGATACCGGGGCGACCTGCACGGCCCTCCGGTTGGTCTAGGGGCCGTCAGCCCTTGCGCCCGCGGGACGCGGCCTTGGCCGCTCGTTCCCGGCGGTCGAGCCGGTCCTGCCGTTCCCGGGAACGACGCTCGGCACGGTTGGCCGGGACACTCTCGTCGACGAGCTGCGCCTCACCCGTCTCCGACGGGCCCGAGAACTGCATCTGATCGTCGCTCACGTCGCGGCCCGTGCCCGCGGCCTGCAGGATCGGATTGGCACCCGCGAGCGACGCGGCCTGCGCCGCAGAGGGCGCCGCCACCGACTTCTGCTGCTGACCGGCCTCGACCTTGACGTTGAACAGGAACGCGACGGTCTCCTCGCGCACCCCGTCCATCATCGCCGCGAACATGTCGTAACCCTCGCGCTGGTACTCGACCAGGGGGTCGCGCTGGGCCATGGCACGCAGCCCGATGCCCTCCTTGAGGTAGTCCATCTCGTAGAGGTGCTCGCGCCACTTCCGGTCCAGGACCTGGAGCATGATCGATCGCTCGAGCTGGCGCATCGCGCCCTCGCCGCCGATGCCCTCGATCTCGGCTTCGCGCTCGTCGTATCGGGCGAAGACGTCGTCGAGGATCGCGTCCTTGAGGTTCTTGGCCGACAGGTCGCCCGACGCCCCGTACTCGTCGCCGTCGATGATCGACTGCGCGGTGATCGAGACCGGGTAGAGCTGCCCGAGCGCGTCCCAGAGCTTGTCCAGGTCCCAGTCCTCGACGTACCCCTCGGCGGCGGCGCCGTCGACGTAGGCGCTGATCACCTGATAGATCATCGACTCGACCTGGTCGGTGATGTCCTCGCCCTCGAGGATCCGCTTGCGCTCGCCGTAGATGACGGTGCGCTGCTGGTTCATCACCTCGTCGTACTTGAGGACGTCTTTGCGGATCTCGAAGTTCTGCGACTCGACCTGTGTCTGGGCGTTCTTTACGGCCCGCGAGACCATGCCTGCCTCGATCGGCACGTCGTCGGGCAGGCTCAACCGGTTCATGATCGCCTCGACGGCCGCGCCGTTGAAGCGACGCATGAGCTCGTCACCCAGGGACAGGTAGAACCGGGACTCACCCGGGTCACCCTGGCGACCCGAGCGGCCGCGCAACTGGTTGTCGATCCGCCGGGAGTCGTGTCGCTCGGTGCCCAGGACATAGAGACCGCCGGCCTCGCGGACCCGCTCGGCCTCCTCCTTGCTGAGCTTGCGCATGCGCTCGATCTCGGCGTCCCATGCCTCCTCGTACTCCTCCGGAGTGTCCACGGGGTTGAGTCCGCGCTCACGCAGGTTGAGGTCGGCGATGATGTCCGGGTTGCCACCGAGCACGATGTCGGTTCCACGACCGGCCATGTTGGTCGCCACGGTGACCGCACCCGGGCGACCGGCCTGGGCGATGATCTGGGCCTCGGACGCATGGAACTTGGCGTTGAGGACGTGGTGCTTGATGCCCCTGCGGGTGAGCAGCCTCGACAGGTGCTCACTGCGTTCGACGGACGCGGTGCCCACGAGAACCGGCTGCTTCTTCTCGACGCGTTCGGCGATGTCCTCCACCACCGCGGCGAACTTCGACTCCTCGGTCTTGTAGATGAGGTCGGCCAGGTCCTCGCGCGCCATCGGCCGGTTGGTCGGGATCGGCATGACCTCGAGCTTGTAGATGGAGTAGAGCTCCGCGGCCTCGGTCTCGGCCGTACCGGTCATCCCCGCGAGCTTCTCGTAGAGACGGAAGTAGTTCTGCAGGGTGATGGTGGCCAGGGTCTGGTTCTCGGCCTTGATCTCCACCCGTTCCTTGGCCTCGATGGCCTGGTGCATTCCCTCGTTGTAGCGGCGCCCGTCGAGGACCCGCCCCGTGAACTCGTCGACAATGATCACGTCGCCGTCGCGGACGATGTAGTCCTTGTCCTTGGTGAACAGCTCCTTGGCCTTGATGGAGTTGTTCAGGTAGCTCACGAGCGGCGAGTTCGCCGCCTCGTAGAGGTTGTCGATCCCGAGCTGGTCCTCGACGAACTCGACGCCCTGCTCGGTCACACCGATCGTGCGCTTCTTCCGGTCGACCTCGTAGTGCGTGCCCTCCTCGAGCAGGGGGGCGATACGGGCGAACTCCCCGTACCACTTGCTCGACCCGTCGGCGGGGCCCGAGATGATCAGCGGGGTCCTCGCCTCGTCGATGAGGATCGAGTCGACCTCGTCGACGATCGCGTAGTTGTGGCCACGCTGGACCAGCTCCGCGGTGTCGTGCGCCATGTTGTCGCGGAGGTAGTCGAAGCCGAACTCGTTGTTGGTGCCGTAGGTGATGTCGGCCGCGTAGGACTCCCGCCGCTGCGCGGGGGTCATGCCGCCGAGGATGGCTCCGACGGACAGCCCGAGGAACCGGTGGACGCGACCCATCCACTCGGCGTCGCGCTTGGCCAGGTAGTCGTTGACCGTGACCACGTGGACGCCCTGGCCGGACAGGGCGTTGAGGTAGGCGGGCAGCACACAGGTCAGGGTCTTGCCCTCACCGGTCTTCATCTCCGCCACGGCGCCGGTGTGCAGGACGATGGCACCGATGATCTGCACCTTGTACGGCCGCTGCCCGAGCACCCGGTAGGCGGCCTCGCGGGCCACCGCGAACGCCTCCGGCAGCAGGTCGTCGAGCGTCTCACCCTTCGCCAGCCGAGCCTTGAACTCGTCGGTCTTGGCGCGGAGCTCGTCGTCGGTCAGCGTCTCCGTCGCCTCGGACAGGGTGTCCACGTAATCGGCGAGAGCGCTGTACCGCTTGAGCTTTCGACCTTCGCCGGCTCGGAGCAGCTTGGAAAGGATGGACACAGTCTCGAACGTCCTCGTGGTCGGGGTGATCGGAATTCTGGCTACCTGCGCGGGGTCCACGCGGGCCCTCGGTCCATCCTAGGTGCTCTGGGCCCCGGATACACGCCGCGGGCGGCCCGGTCCATTCGGACCGGACCGCCCCCGGGGCGTGCGAGCCGTGACCGTCAGGCCTCGTCGCTCAGCGTGATCAGCCCGTAGTCGAACGCGTGCCGCCGGTAGACGACGGTGGCGCGCCCGGACTCGGCATCGCGGAAGAGGTAGAAGTCGTGTCCCACGAGCTCCATCTTCTCGAGCGCGTCGTCGACCGACATCGGGGTCCCGTCGTGCTCCTTGCGGCGCACGATCTGGCCGGGGAGCTGATCGTCGTGCCCGTCGGCGTACTCATCCAACACGTCCGCCGGTGCGGCCTCGGGCGCGAGCTCAGCGGTGGCCTCGGCGACGGACTGCGGCCGACGGTGACCGGAGTGGCTGATCTTCCGCCGGGTGCGGGCCTTGCGCATCTGCCGCTCGAGCTTGGCCACCGCCGATTCCAGAGCGGCGTAGAAGGTGTCCTCGGCGGCCTCCGCGCGGGCGACGCCCGGCTTGCCCTTGAGGGTGATCTCGATCCGCTGGCTGGCCTTGGCCAGTCGTGGATTCTTCTCGTGCAACAGCACCACGTCGAACCGGGTGATCGCCGGCGAGATCTTCTCGATCTTCGCGAGCTTGGTGTGGATCCGGGTCGCGAAGTGGTCGGGGACCTCGACGTTCCGGCCCTTGATGGTCACCTGCGCTTCAGGGGCACCGGGGTCGTCGGTCGACGGACCGTCGAAGGTGGCGGGGTCGAGCAGGACTGCGGGGGTCTTCGCCATCGAAGCTCCTCCTCATCGGGCCTGCGGCGGGCCCCGGAGACCGGCCCGGTTACCGCCCGGGACCCCGGTCGAGGGGCCAACCCACATGGCTGAGTGGACACTCTCCGGACGTGGGACACCATCGGCTGAATTCTCGTGAACGCGCTGGTGAACCCCGTCCGCGACCTACGATACCCGGTCGCCTGTGCACCGGACCGCAGTAGGCTCAAGTCGTCCGGAAGTCACCCTCGCCCTCAGGCGGCGGTGACCGCGATGACGCCGTCGACGCGCAGACCGCCCTCGCCCAGCGCACCGACGCACGCGGCGGCCGTGGCCCCCGTGGTGACGACGTCATCCACCACGAGGACGGTCGCCGGCGTCCTGAGCACCTCGGCGACCGTCGACGGCGCCCCTGGCGTAGCCCGGATCAAGGTGTCCGGCGATCGTCTCCTGATCCGGCCCGAGAGGTTGCCGGACCTCGCCCGCGCGTCCAATCCGGCGGC
>NZ_JAALDV010000551.1:386-2892 GCF_014145045.1 Dietzia sp. DQ12-76 | reverse complement strand
ATCGGGGCGACGATCGGCCTGGCCCTCTACGCTGCCGCGGCGGGCTTCGCACGCCATGCCGTCCGTCGGCTCGGCGGCGTCAACGGGGACATCCTGGGGGCGGGGATCGAGGCGGGCACGGCGGCGGCCCTCGTCGTCGCCGTCATGCTGACCTGACCCCGCGCCCCAACGCCGGCCCGGTGCTCCGATCCGGTCAGGCGAGAGTGGTCATCCACCCGAAGGTGTCGTCCACCGAACCGCGCTGGATCCCGGTGAGGGTCTCACGCAGACGCATGGTGATCTCACCGGGGCCGCCGTCGCCGACGGTGTAGCCGCCCCCGCTGTGCCGGACGGACCCGACGGGGGTGATCACCGCCGCGGTCCCGCAGGCGAACACCTCGGTGATCTCCCCGGAGGCCACCCCGGTCTCCCACTCCTCCACCGAGACCTTCCGCTCGGTGACGGGATAACCGAGGTGCCGCGCGAGGCGGATGAGGCTGTCGCGTGTCACGCCGGGCAAGAGCGAACCGGACAGCTCCGGGGTGACGATCTCCGCCGAATCGCCGGTGCCGAGGATGAAGAACAGGTTCATCCCGCCCATCTCCTCGACGTACCTGCGCTCGATGGCGTCCAGCCACACCACCTGGTCGCACCCCTCGCCGGCGGCCTGCTCCTGCGCCCGCAACGATGCCGCGTAGTTCCCCCCGAACTTCGCCGCACCGGTTCCGCCCGGGCTGGCCCTCACGTATTCGGTGCTCAGCCACACGCTCACGGGGGCCACTCCACGCGAGAAGTAGGCGCCGGCGGGAGAGGCGATGACCGAGTAGAGGTACTCGTCGGCAGGCCGCACGCCCAGGCCCGTCTCCGTCGCGATCATGAACGGGCGCAGGTAGAGCGCCTCCTCCCCGCCGGCGGCGGGGACCCAGTCGCGGTCGATCGCCACGATCTGCCGCAGGGACTCCATGAAGAGCTCCTCGGGCAGCGTCGGCATGGCCAGACGCTGCGCGGACCGGTTGAAACGCGCCGCGTTCTGCTCCGGGCGGAAGGAGGCGATGGAGTCGTCGGCCTGCCGGTACGCCTTGAGGCCCTCGAAGATCGTCTGGGCGTAGTGCAGGACCACGGCGGAGGGGTCGATCGACAGCGGAGCGTAGGCCTCGACCGTCGGGGTACCCCAGGACCCGTCGGAGTACGGAAGGGTGACCATGTGGTCGGTGAAGTGCTTGCCGAAGCCGGGAGCCGCGAGGATGGCTTCGCGCTCGGCGGCCGTCCTCGGGTTGGCCGAGGGGCGGATGTCGAACTGGGACATGTCGTCTCGCTTAGGTGAGAAGGGGCGGGTCAGCGGGTGCGGATCTCGACGAGCGGCGGTACCGCGAGGCGGCACGGTACCTCACGCCCCCGTACGTCGACGACGACCTCGTCGCCCTTCTTGAGCCCGGCGTCCAGCTCGACGAATGCGAGCCCGATCCCCGTCTTCAGGGTCGGCGAGAACGTGCCGGAGCTGGTGACGCCCACGTCGCGTCCGCCGGCCCGCACGGTCTGGCCTGCGCGCAGCACCCCCCGGCCCGTGACCTCGAGTGCGTACATGCGCCGAGCGGGCCCGGCCTCCTTCTGACGCATCAGCTCGTCGCGCCCCCAGAAGGACGGCTTGTCCCAACCGATGGCCCATGCGCAGCGGGCTTCGAGCGGGCTGAGGTCGAGGGACAGCTCGTGTCCGTGCAACGGGTAACCGGCCTCGGTGCGCAACGAGTCGCGGGCACCCAGACCACACAGCGCACCCTCGCGCGCGAGGACCTGCTCGGCGAGCGCGTCCCAGACGGGACCGGCCTGGTCCCAGACGGGCAGGACCTCGAAGCCGTACTCGCCGGTGTACCCGGTGCGGCAGACCCGGACGGGCTGCCCGTCCCAGTCGGCGTCGACGAAGGCCATGTAGTCCAGGTCGACGGGCAGGCCGACCGCGGTGAGGACCTCACCGGCGAGCGGGCCCTGCACGGCGATCACGGCGCGGGAGCGGTGCTCATCGGTGACGTCGACCTCGGGCGCCCGCTCCGCCGCCGCGGCCTGCATCCGTCGCACCACCTCGGCGGTGTTGGCGGCGTTGGGGATGAGGAAGACCTCTTGGTCGGAGACGCGGTAGGCGATGAGGTCGTCGACGACTCCCCCGGACTCGTCGCAGCACAGCGTGTACTGCGCACTGCCCGCCGAGATGCGGTCGAGGTCGTTGGTGACGCACGTGTTGACGAACTCGGCGGCTCCGGGACCGGTCACGAGTGCCTTCCCGAGGTGGCTGACGTCGAACAGTCCGACCGTGGTGCGGGTGGCGGTGTGCTCGGCCACCGTCCCCGTGTACTGCACGGGCATCGACCAGCCACCGAACGGGGCGAACGTGGCACCGGCCTCCACGTGACGGGAGTGCAGCGGCCCCTCGAAGAGGTCCCCGGTGTCTGTCATGTCGCCACTCCTCGCGCTCCTTGGTACGGCTGTGCTCCCACGGTAGTCGATAGACTATGGTGCCCCGGCCGTGGCGGTC
>NZ_JAALDV010000551.1:0-346 GCF_014145045.1 Dietzia sp. DQ12-76 | reverse complement strand
TCCGCCACGTCGTCAGGGCACCCGACACGTCCCGTACGTCCACGCCGAACGCCAGGAGTGCTTCATGCCCACCGCGCAGTCGATCCTCACCCACAGCCCGGACCTCGCCGTGATCGAGGCCGTCACGACACCTGTCGAGTCCGAGGTGGTCGTGGTCGGTATCGCCGCGGACGCGGGATCCGGGAACGGCGGCGGAGAGACGACAGCGGCCCCCGTCGTCGTCGCCCCGGGTCTCGACGGCGACTCGACCGCGGCGCTCGCGGACCTGGCCCACTCCGTCGGCGCCTCCACCAAGGTCGGGTCCACCACCCGCGTCCCGGCACCGGAGGGCGTCCCGGGACGGTCC
>NZ_JAALDV010000550.1:0-1460 GCF_014145045.1 Dietzia sp. DQ12-76 | reverse complement strand
GCGCGGTGGGCTCCGGCGACGGCCGCCACACCGCCGACCTGGCGGTGGCGACCTATGACGGGCGATGGGGCCATCCCGTGCTGCTCGGCGGACGACACCACCCCGGGGTGATCGCGTCGGCCACAGGTGACGTCGGTGCGCGACGGTACCTGCGCGCACACGCCGACGCCGTGACCGAGGTGCCGTGCGGGGACACCGGGTCGCCGCGCGATGTGGACGTGCCCGGGGATCTTCTGCTCGCCCCGTAACGTCGCTGACACACGGGGTATCCGGCCGGTAATAGCGTGCGGATAGAACTGGTCATCGGCTCGGCCACCCCTCACCGGCAGGCCGCGCCCCGGTACCCCGGCCCCCGTCACCTCGGCCGGCACCCCAGCTCCGGGAGCGGACATGACCACACCACCAGCGACTACCCCACCAGACACCACGACGGACGTCGGTTTCAGTGTCCCGGTGATCGACCTGAGCCCCTACACCTCGAGCGCCGGCGGTCTCGACAACGGCCCTGCCGTCCGCGAACGCGTCGCCCGCGAGATCGACGCCGCGTGCTCGCAGGTGGGCTTCATGCAGATCGTCGGGCACGGCATCGACGACGCGGTGATCGACGGACTGGCGGGGGCGATCGACGAGTTCTTCGCACTGCCCCCCGAGACCAAGAACGGCTATCGCGTGGCCGGCGCCAATCGCGGGTACAGCCCGCCGAAGAGCGAGACACTCAGCCTGAGCCTGGGAGTCGAGTCAGCCAGCCGGATGAACGACTTCTTCGAGGCGTTCAACGTCGGCGTCGAGGCGCGCTCCTTCCCCGACCTGGCACTGGACGAGGCCGACTACGGGATCAACGTGTGGCCGGAGTGCGGCGACTTCCGGGCCCGGATCGACGCCTACTTCGGCGAGGCCTCGAGGGTCGCGCGGACCCTCACCCGGGCGTTCGCCGACGCGCTCGGTGTCCCACCCGAGGTGTTCACCGACATCACCGGACACTCGATCGACGTGCTGCGGCTGAACAACTACGCCCTGCCCCCGGGCCCGATCACCCTCGACGGCGAACTCACCGGGATGGGCGAGCACACCGACTTCGGCCTGGTGACCGTCCTGTGGGCCGACCGCGTGGCGGGTCTGCAGGTCCTGTCCTCCGACGGCGTGTGGCACGACGTCCAGCCCGTCGAGGGCGGACTGCTGGTGAACCTGGGCGATCTCACCGCGCGGCTGACCGGGGACCGTTGGATGTCCACGCTGCACCGGGTCAAGCCCCCGGTCGTCGACGGGGGGATCGTGCGACGACGCTCGGCGGCGTTCTTCCACGACGGCGACGTCGACGCGGTCGTGGGCACCCTGCCCGGCCTCGCCGGCGCGGACCAGTCCGCGTACGAACCGATCACCGTGCGCGACCACATCGCCGCCAAACTCGCCGGTTCGCGCCAGGGCAGGGCCAACACGGGCGCCGTCCGCGAGGCCGCGCG
>NZ_JAALDV010000549.1:3802-6350 GCF_014145045.1 Dietzia sp. DQ12-76 | reverse complement strand
TCGACGGCGCCTCCGGGTGCAGTGACGTGACCTCCCTCGACCCGACCGGGCAGGAGTACGCGAGCACCAGGCAGAGCGCGTTCGCGGACTCGATGGAACTCACCGCGACCTGGAGGCACGTACTCGCGTTGAGTCCGGACCGGCTCGAGATCTGGCGCGACGACCTGGTCCGGACCGTCGAGTACGGGGCGGTGGACGCACCGCAGGAGGCCGGGATGCAGCCCAGGGCGGGGTGCACGCTCGTGACCGCCGACCTCACCGACGAGCGTTTCGCGGTGACCGAGCGCTGCCCCGGCGAGCAGTCCGTCAGGCTGACGATCTCCGAGACCGTCCCCGAGGACAACCGCGCCCCGGAGGAGATCGCCTCGGAGCCGACCGGTGCCGACGGCCTGTGGATCATCGACGTGACCGAGCAGGGGGTCCTGGCGCTTCGGAACCGGGGCCCCGACTGGACCGTCGAGTGGTTCACCTCCCCCACCGAACACTCGACCGTCCTCGGCCTGGACGGCGAGCCGGGCGTACTGCCCTCACCCCGGTCCGTCTCGGGTGACAACGCGCAGGTCCGGTGGTTCGACGGGCGCTCCACGCACGCCTTCGACGGACAGTCCGGGAGGTACTCCTGGACGCTCGGGGCGTCGACCGGCCCCGGAATGACCGGTGGATGGTCCCCGGACCCGGAGGCCCATGCGAATGACGAGTGGGTACTCGTCCCCCTCGACGGTGCCTTCGCGCTCCTCGACCACGACACCGGTCGCGAGTTCCGCCGTCTCCCCGGAGCAGCCACGACGGGGAACGGTGCGACCGGGGAGGGTGTGACAGGAGGCGGCGTGACGGGACTCGCCCAGATCGGCGACATCCTCTACGAGAGCAGGGCGGGTCTGGTCCACGCGTACAAGTTCCTCGACTGACCATTCCGCGGCGCACCCGGTTACGGTCGATCAGGTCACGCGGCGTACCACTCGATCGCGTCCCTGCGGAACAACGAGACCAACGCGACCGCGCAGATCACGGCGAGGAGCAGCCCGGCGAGGTACTGGTCCGAGCCCACCCCGACGTACCAGGCCACGAACAGCAACAACAGCTCGGCGATCACCACCAGACCCCGGCCCCAGCGGCGCCCCCGCAACAGACCGACGCCGGCCGCGAGAAGGCCGCCACCGAGGATCGCGAACCAGACCGCGGTGCCGTAGCCACTGATGACGACGGTCTCCTCCCGATGGCCGCCGGCCGCACGGATGGCGAGGGCCACGGCCACTCCCACACCGATGAGCCCCTGCGCCGAGGAGATCCACCCGGCCAGCCGGACGGGCGTGGGGATGGCCGCTCGGGGATCACGCCGATCAAGCGGGGGACGATGGTCGTCAGGTCGGGTCACGTTCACCTCCACAGACTATGTCGCGACCGCGGCCGAACCCGCACCACCCTTGTGGACTGGACTCCGTTTAGCTCATCACGGCCCCTGGCGTGGGCTTTCGGGTCGATTTGACAACCGGGGTGACCTTTGCCACATGTGACGGGAGAGGGTTGACTTGTCATGGAATCGTGGCACGATCGTTCGTAACAGCGCAGACGCACAATGTTTGCATTGCCTTAACCGAGAGCTCTTCCTCACGGACCGAGCCCGAGGAGAGGGTACACCCCCCACCGCATCGCCGGATGTGAATGACCATGTACGTCCGCGCGCCGATTTTCGCACACATCGGCGCGTCGACGTCGTCTTCTCGTGTCCGGTTGACCCGATAACGGTCTCGTAACCGTAAGGAGTTTCCATGGACTGGCGCCACAAGGCCATCTGCCGCGACGAGGATCCCGAGCTGTTCTTCCCCGTCGGCAATTCCGGACCCGCCCTCGCCCAGATCGCCGAGGCGAAGATCGTCTGCAACCGTTGCCCCGTCACCGCCGAGTGCCTGGCCTGGGCCCTCGAGTCCGGCCAGGACGCGGGCGTCTGGGGCGGGATGAGCGAGGACGAGCGTCGCGCTCTCAAGCGTCGTCGTGCCCGTACCCGCACGTCGGTCTGACCACCACCGTCTGACCACCACCGTCTGATCAGCACCGCCTGATCGACGCGGAGGCCGGTTCCTCTCCCCTGTGGGGGCGGAACCGGCCTTCGTCGTTCCGGACGGAGGTCAGCCGATCACGGCGATGAGATCACCGGCCTGGATGACATCTCCGGGGGTCACGGCCACCTCGGTGACGGTGCCGGCCGTCTCACACAACACCGGGATCTCCATCTTCATGGACTCGAGGAGCACGATGGTATCGCCCTCGGCGACCTCGGTGCCGACGGCTGCGACGACCTCCATGACGTTCGCGACCATCTCGGCACGGACCTGTTCAGTCATTCGGATGTTCCTCTGCTTTCCTCACGCGGCGGCCCCCGGACTCCTCAATGCAACCACACAGGGGTTCTCGTGGGAGACTTGTACACCGACGAAAGGAGGCGACCATGGGCAAGCGTGGCCGCAAGAGGCGGGATCGCCGCAAGAACAACGCCAACCACGGCAAGCGTCCGAACAGCTGAGTCCGGACCACCAGAACCGAGTGGAGG
>NZ_JAALDV010000549.1:2561-3761 GCF_014145045.1 Dietzia sp. DQ12-76 | reverse complement strand
GGCGGGCACCGGCACGGTGCCCGCCCCTCCACTCGTCCACCGGGGATCACTCGGTCCGGTGACGTCCTTCCGCATCGCGCCGGTGGACGGTCGTGGTCCGGTGCACCACCGTCGTCCCGTCGGCATCGGTCGTGGTCACCGTGGTGCGTCGGATCTCCACCATCAGTCGTTCCCTCAGCCCGGACGGCGCCTTCTCACAGCATGAACTGGACAACTTCGCCTTGAGCCGACGCTCCGAGAGGAAGAGCTCCCTACAGGTGGGGCACCCCGCGAGGTGATGCTCGAGCCTCGAGCGACACGCGTCGTCGCATTCGAGGTCCACGAGCAGGGACAGGTCGCGCCGGGCGGCCTCGCAGTCGATCCGATCCAACCGCGGGTCGTGCTCCCTCATCACGACGCACCCCCCGCCCTGTCACGACCGAAGCCACGCTCGGTCGCCACGTCGCGCAGCAACTCACGCAGCTGCTTCCGGCCCCTGTGCAGGCGCGACATCACGGTTCCCAGCGGGGTGTCCATGATCTCGGCGATCTCCTTGTAGGGAAGATCCTGGACATCCGCGTAGTAGACCGCCATCCGGAACTCCTCCGGCAACTGCGCCAACGCGGCCCGGATCTCGTCGTCCGGCAGCAGCTCCATCGCCTCGACCTCCGCCGAACGCAGCCCGGTGGAGGTGTGTTCGGCGGCGGCCGCCAGCTGCCAGTCCGTGATCTCCTCGGTCGGATACTGGGCGGGTTGGCGCTGCCGCTTGCGGTAGTGGTTGATGTACGCGTTGGTGAGGATGCGGTGCATCCAGGCGCGGAAATTCGTCCCGGGCTTGAACGAGTGGAAGCCCGCGTACGCCTTCGCGTACGCCTCCTGCACGAGGTCCTCCGCATCCGCCGGGTTGCGAGTCATCCGCAGAGCGGCACCGTACAACTGGTCGAGAAGCGGCATGGCCAACTCTTCGAACTGCTCGGCACGTTGGTCGGACTCGTCGGGCTGCAACTCTGTCGGCAACCGGTACTCCTCACCTGTCGGTGACCCGGAGTCTATCCGCACGCCGGGGGCCTCGAGGACCGCGGTCCGCATCGCACCCTCCTCTCCTCGCCCCGGAACCGTCCCGGGTACCTGCTCCCACCAACACCCGCCTCTCGCGCGCTATTCCACCGGGCGCCGTCGCTACGCTGGTGTGGGTGACCCGGAAACGCGCGGGACAGCGCA
>NZ_JAALDV010000549.1:0-2501 GCF_014145045.1 Dietzia sp. DQ12-76 | reverse complement strand
TCCCCCGCCGTCGCCGCCCTGCTCTCCGCGGGCGTCGACCACGTGGTGCACACCTACAGCGCCGGCGCGGGGGCCTTCGGCGACGAGGCCGCACGCATCATGGGCGAACGCCTGGGAATCGACGCCGGCAGGGTGTTCAAGACGCTGGTGCTCACGACCGCCCGCCCACCCGAGGGGACCCGGACCCCGCTGGCGGTCGCGGTCCTGCCGGTCACGGCCATGCTCGACCTCAAGGCGGCCGCTTCCGCGCTGTCCTGCGGAAAGGCCTCACTCGCCCCTGTGGACGTCGCGGAGAAGACCACCGGGTACGTGGTCGGCGGGGTCTCGCCCCTCGGGCAGAAGAGGTCCCTGGCGACGGTCGTCGACCGGTCCGCGTCGGACCACACCACAATCCTGTGCAGCGCCGGCCGGCGGGGATGGGAGATCGAGCTCGCACCCACGGACCTCGTCGCCCTCACGGGAGCGACCACGGCGGCGATCACCGCGCGGTGACGCCCCGGGGCGGTCTGGTCAGAACAGCAGCCCGGCGGTCGGATCCACCGGGCGCACCAGGTCCGGACCCTCGTTCCGGACGTTGGAGACCGCGCGCGAGACCGGCCGGATCTCCACCCGGTCGGCCCACTGAGCCAGGTCACCGCCCGCACCGTCGACCAGCGCCCGGGGGTCGCCGATCACGGACGGGTCGAGCCAGTCGGAGACCACGGACGGGTCCACCACGAGCGGCATCCGGTCGTGGATGCGGCGCAGCGGTCCGAGCGCCGCGGTGGTGAGGATGGCGCACGAGAGCTGGGTGACGTCCTGGTCGGCGGGATCGCGCCGGGCTTCCCAGAGCCCCGCCATGAGCAAGCCCTCGGTGCCGGGCAGGCTCATGTGGAACGGCTGCTTGGGCCCCGCCCGGCCCCCCGGTGTCGCCGGCTGCCCGGGGACCCACTCGTACCACCCGTCCATCGGCACCACACAGTGGCGCCGGGCCACGGCGGCGCGGAACGACGGCTTCTCGAAGGCGGTCTCGACCCGGGCGTTGAACAGGGTCGGCAACCTCCCCGGGTCCCTGGCCCAGGACGGCACCAGGCCCCAGCGCATCGAGCGCAGGACCCGTCGGGGGGTCTCGCTCAGGTCGAGACGTTCGCGCGGGGCGTCCAGGACGAGCGTCGGGATGGTCGTGGTGGGTGCGATGTTGAACCGCGGTGAGACCGGACCCCGGTCGGGCCACAGCCCCGGCGGGGGCGACGACGCCTCGTCCACGGCGTCGAGTTCCACCGCGAGCCGCGCCGGATCCGAGGAGAGCGAGAACCGTCCACACATGCGGTCCATCCTCCCACCCGGGCCGGGCGGGATCGGAGTGGATGCGCGACAATGACCAGGTGAGTCATTGGAACGCCCCCGTCGCCGACACGCCCGTGAACGCCGTGGTCCCGGTGCCCGGGTCCAAGTCGCTGACCAACCGCGCCCTCGTCCTGGCCGCGCTGGCCGACGCCTCCGCGCGGGTGAGCGGGACGTTGCGCAGCCGGGACACCGACCTGATGATCGGAGCGCTCGGTGCTCTCGGAACCCGGATCGAGGGCCCCGGGGGACCGCTCGGCCCCGACGACACCGAACTGGTCGTCACACCCGGGCCGTTGCACGGGGCGGACGTCGAGTGCGGCCTGGCCGGGACGGTCATGCGGTTCGTACCTCCACTCGCCGCGCTCGCCACCGGCATATCGACGTTCGACGGTGACCCCGCCGCGCGGGTGCGTCCGCAGGCCACGGTCCTCGACGCGCTCCGCTCGCTCGGGGCCGACGTCACCGGGGACAGGCTCCCGTTCTCGGTGTCCGGGACGGGTTCCCTCCGGGGTGGACGGGTGGAGATGGACGCCTCGGCCTCCTCTCAGTTCGTCTCCGGACTGCTGCTCTCCGCCGCCCGCTTCGACGACGGGGTGGAACTGGTCCACGTGGGCGCGTCCGCCGTCCCGTCCGGTCCGCACATCGAGATGACGCTGGCGATGCTCAGGGAGTCCGGGGTGGTTGTCGAACAGCCCACGGCGTCGTCCTGGCGCGTGGCTCCGGGGCCGATCTCCGCAGTCGACCGGGTGGTGGAGCCCGACCTGTCCAATGCCACCCCGTTCCTCGCCGCGGCCGCCGTCACCGGCGGGTCCGTGCGCGTGCCCCGCTGGCCGGTGGCCACCACACAACCGGGGGACGCCATCCGCGGGATCCTTCAGGACATGGGCGCGACCGTGACCCTCGAGACCGTCGACGGGGCGGACCACGGGACCCTCGTCGTCGTCGGACCCGACCACCTGTCACCCGTGGACGTGGATCTGTCCGCCATCGGTGAGCTCACCCCGACGATCGCCGCACTGTGCGCGCTCGCCGACGGCCCGTCCACGCTCACCGGGATCGCCCACCTCCGCGGGCACGAGACCGATCGTCTCGCCGCCCTCGCCGCCGAACTCGGCGCGGTGGGGTGCGACGTCACGGAGCGGGCCGACGGCCTCGAGATCGTCCCGGGATCCCTG
>NZ_JAALDV010000548.1:0-1819 GCF_014145045.1 Dietzia sp. DQ12-76 | reverse complement strand
CCGGCGCCACGCGACCCCCTCCCGGCCGGTGGGGTCGCGGATCGCCCGCGCCCTCGCCGCCCTCGTCTCCGTCTTCTGCCTCCTGGTCACCGGTGTGGGCTGGTCGCTGTTCAACGGTCTGAGCTCCGACCTGTCCTCCGCCGGCGGCCTCGACATGGGGGACGGCGGGCTCGACGGTGCCGTCGACATCCTCCTGGTCGGCACGGACAACCGGACCGACGCCCAGGGCAACGCCCTCAGCCAGGAGGAGCTCGCCACCATCCGGACCGGTGAGGACGAGGGTGAGAACACCGACACCATCCTGCTCATCCGGATCCCGGAGGACGGGAGCTCGGCGACCGCGATCTCCATTCCGCGGGATGTCTACGTGGAGACCCGGGAGATCGGGGGCAGCAAGATCAACGGGGTCTACGCCGGGTACAAGCAGGCCTACCTGGACCGCGCCTCGGCCGAGGCCCCCGACGGCGCGGTCACCGAGCAGGACCAGCGCGACGCCGTCCAGGCCGGCCGCAACGGGCTGATCAACACCATCCGGGATCTCACAGGCGTGCAGGCCGACCACTACGCGGAGATAGGCCTGCTGGGATTCGTGCTGCTCACCGACGCCGTCGGCGGCGTCCCGGTGTGTCTGAACGAGGACGTCGACGAACCGCTCTCCGGGGCGAACTTCCGGGCCGGGGTCCAGACCGTGTCCGGCTCGGACGCCCTGAGCTTCGTCCGACAGCGGCACGACCTGCCCGCGGGCGACCTCGACCGGATCGTCCGCCAGCAGGCGTTCATGTCCCAGCTGGTCAAGAAGACCTTGTCCGCGGGCACCCTCGCGGACCCGACGAAGCTCGGAGCCCTCGTCGATGCGGCCCGACGCTCATTCGTCATCGACGAGAACTGGGACTTCGTCGACTTCGCGATGAAACTGCAGGACATCAGCGGCGGCAACGTCCGGTTCGAGACCATTCCGGTGACCAGCATCGACTCCTTCACCGAGTGGGGCGAGTCCATCGTCACGGTCGACCCCGCCCAGGTCGCGGAGTTCGTCGGCGGATTCGCCAGTGCCGAGGACGCGGACGAGGACCAGACCCCGACCGACACGCCCGGCGTCGACCCGGCGGCCGTCGCGGTGTCGGTGGTCAACACGACGGCGATCGACGGGCTCGCCGCCCGGGTCTCCGGTTCACTGTCCGAACTCGGGTACGGGGTCGGGGACCTGCTCACCGATCCCGCCGCCGCCTACACCTCACACGTCGCGGCGGGATCGGCTGACGACCCCGCCGCGTTCGCGGTCTCCGACGCGCTCGGCGGACTGCCCGTCCAGGTGGATCCCGCGGTGCCGCCCGGCACCGTCCGCGTGGTGCTGGCCGAGGACTACAGCGGACCCACGGGGGATGCCACCGCGACCGAGTCCTACTCCCCCGAGACCACCGACTACGCGCCTCTGCCACCCTCGATCGCACAGCGTCCGACCTTCGACGCCGGCGGCTCGGACGTCCCCTGTGTGAACTGACCGAACCGCCGTGAACTGACCCAACCCCGACCGACCTCTCGGAGGACGCCCCGTGACCACCGCCGCAGACACCGTGCTCCAACCACTACTCGCGGCGGACCCGGGTGCGCCCCTGGTCACCCACTACGACCTCGCTGCACCCTCGCGGATCGAGCTGTCCGTGGTCTCCACGGCAAACTGGGCCGCCAAGATCGCCGGTCTGCTGCGGGACGAGGTCGCGGTCGCGCCCGGGGACGTGGTGGTGTGCGACCTGCCCGCCCACTGGCTCACCGCCGGGGTCCTCCTCGGCGCCTGGTGGGCCGGGGCCGAGGTGCGGAC
>NZ_JAALDV010000057.1:12711-15029 GCF_014145045.1 Dietzia sp. DQ12-76 | reverse complement strand
CGGCGGAGCCGCCGGCGGCGCGAGCGCAACCGCGGTGGTGGCGGTGGCCGTCCGCAGGAGGGCGAGACCGAGGTGCGGGACGACGACGTCCTCCAACCGGTCGCGGGCATCCTCGACGTCCTGGACAACTACGCGTTCGTCCGTACCTCGGGCTACCTCGCGGGGTCGAACGACGTCTACGTCTCGATGAACATGATCCGCAAGTACGGTCTGCGTCGCGGCGATGCGATCACGGGCGCGGTCAAGATGCCGCGGGACGGTCAGGGTGACGCCCAGAACGACGGGTCCGGCGGCGGCCAGGGCGGGGGTCGCGGCGGCGGTCAGGGTGGGAAGAACAGGGCGAAGTTCAACCCGCTGGCCAGGATCGACTCGGTCAACGGGGGTCCCCCGGAAGACGCGCGCAATCGCCCGGAGTTCGGCAAGCTCACGCCGCTCTACCCCAACCAGCGTCTGCGTCTCGAGACCGAGAAGAACGTCCTCTCGACCCGGGTCATCGATCTGATCATGCCCATCGGCAAGGGCCAGCGGGCGCTCATCGTCTCCCCGCCCAAGGCGGGCAAGACCACGATCCTGCAGAACATCGCCAACTCGATCGCCATCAACAACCCCGAGTGTCATCTCATGGTCGTGCTCGTCGACGAGCGACCCGAGGAGGTGACCGATATGCAGCGTTCGGTCAACGGCGAGGTCATCGCCTCGACCTTCGACCGCCCGCCGTCGGATCACACCCAGGTCGCGGAGCTCGCGATAGAACGCGCCAAGCGACTTGTGGAGATGGGCCAGGACGTCGTGGTCCTCCTCGATTCCATCACCCGGTTGGGTCGCGCCTACAACAACTCCTCTCCCGCCTCGGGTCGCATCCTGTCCGGCGGTGTCGACTCCACCGCGCTCTACCCGCCCAAGCGGTTCCTGGGAGCGGCACGCAACATCGAGAACGGTGGCTCCCTCACCATCATCTCCACCGCGATGGTCGAGACGGGGTCCGCCGGTGACACGGTGATCTTCGAGGAGTTCAAGGGCACCGGTAACGCGGAACTCAAGCTGGACCGGCGCATCGCTGAGCGGCGCGTCTTCCCCGCGGTCGACGTGGGGCCCTCGGGCACCCGCAAGGAGGAGCTCCTGATGACGCCGGAGGAGGCCGGTGTCATGCACAAGCTGCGGAGGGTGCTGTCGGGCCTCGACTCGCATCAGGCGATCGACCTGCTGATGTCGCAGCTGCGCAAGACCAACACCAACTACGAATTCCTCCTGCAGGTGGCAAAGACGACTCCGACCCTGCCGCAGGACGAGGAGTGACGCAGGCCCCGGGGCGTTCGCCGTCCTCCATCGACGATGTCCTCTCGGAGTACGGGGGTCTCGAGGCGCAGCTGTCCGACCCCGCGCTCCACGAGGACCCGGTGGCCGCGCGCAGGGTGGGCAAACGATTCGCCGAGCTGACTCCCGTGGTGCAGTGCCACCGGGCTCTGGAGTCCACCCGGGGCGACCTGGCCGCCGCGCGTGAGCTGGCCGGCGAAGACTCGTCGTTCGCCGAGGAGGCCGATCGGTTGGCGGCGGAGGTGACGAGACTGGAGTCGCGGTTGGCCGACCTGTTGGCACCGCGAGACCCCCACGACGGGGATGACGTGCTCATGGAGATCAAGTCCGGTGAGGGCGGGGAGGAGTCGGCGCTGTTCGCGGCGGACCTCGCCCGTATGTACACGCGTTACGCGGAGAAGCACGGCTGGGTGGTCGAGGTGCTCGGGGTGACCGAGTCCGATCTGGGCGGGTACAAGGACGCCTCGTTCTCGATCAGGTCTCGTCAACCCTCGAGGGACGGTGTGTGGTCCCGCCTGAAGTTCGAGGGCGGCGTGCACCGCGTCCAACGGGTGCCGGTCACCGAGTCGCAGGGCCGGGTCCACACGTCGGCCGCAGGGGTGCTCGTCTTCCCCGAGCCCGAGGACGTGGGGCCGGTCGAGATCGACGAGTCGGACCTAAGGATCGACGTGTACCGCTCGTCGGGCAAGGGCGGCCAGGGGGTCAACACCACCGATTCGGCGGTACGGGTCACGCACCTGCCCACCGGGACGGTCGTCACGTGTCAGAACGAACGTAGTCAACTGCAGAACAAGCAGCGCGCACTGGAGGTGCTCGCCGCCCGGCTCCAGGCCGCCGCCGAGGAGGCCGCGAGCGCTGAGGCCTCGGAGGGGCGGTCCACCCAGATCCGCACCGTCGACCGGTCGGAACGCATTCGTACCTACAACTTCCCCGAGAACCGGATCGCCGATCACCGGGTCGGGTTCAAGGCGCACAATCTCGACGCCGTGCTCGACGGTGACCTC